>NZ_PUWT01000020.1:0-128104 GCF_002968995.1 Photorhabdus hindustanensis | reverse complement strand
TTTTTAATATGCGCTAATGAGGAGAATTGACTTATTCAATAACCGTCTATTTCGTTATTGAATCTATTAATTCGAGAGCAGGCATCAGGCCCTCACGATTATTTTCATTCCGGTTAACTGCTGAGTCAGGAAATACCGGATGAAATCTCTTGTTCCCCGGATTAACCAGGGCTGACAACCGAGCATTTATTCGGTTGGATTTGTGCCAGTTGAATGGATGAATTGACCTCATCGCTGATAGCAACTGGGACTTTATTGAAACAGTAGGAAGCGCCTCGCTTGCTATTGCACAGCCGTTTTATCTGATATCCGGGGAAAACCTATTGATGGATAGAAAAATGTTGCGGGCTCGCCAGTTGCGAGCGAGTCAAGCCGCGCTGCCGGGCCATGCCCGCTACCGCCTTGAAGTGCGGCGCTGTGGCGCTGAACTGGAGGTATTCAGCTTCACCGGCGAAGAGCGCCTGTGCGCGCCCTATTGCTACACCATTGATTTCACCAGCCCGACCCGGGATATCGACCCGGCGGTGATGCTCAACAAATCCGCCACATTTATCTTGCAGGCGCCGGAAAACCCGGTACAGGTGCGTAAAGTGCACGGCGTCACAACTGTTTTTCAATCAGTTGAAAAAACCGGTAAGTGCGAGCCAGCGCAAGACAAAGCTAATGTTTTGCTGTGTCCGGTAAAGATGCGGGTTAAACAGGCCAAAGTCGGGGAACCGATGCCACGTTATTATGAGGTGACGGATAAAATATCTATATATCAAAAAGATGGCGTATGGAAAGCCGATGACAATTCAAAAGGTCAGATACTGCTATCGATTATCGTTAACGATGCGAACGAAACATTGCTGGGCCGTCTTAACCCGGGAAACCTGAAATAAATTGTGTGCAATACAGGAGATTTTATTGTGAATAACCCTGGCTGTAATTTTTGTACCCGCGAGGGACTGCCTGTTTTACTGGTTCGTCCTGCCATCAAAGCGCAGGGTGATGGCGTACCGGATTTGCCTGCGAACATATCGATGCCGGTAGAGGGAAAAGGCGAAACGGGCTATACCACGCGTCTGCTGCGTGAAGGCTTTTTGTATATCTGGGATGAGCTGGTCAATGGCTGGATCAATTATTACGTGACTGATGAGGGCTACTACTATCTTCTGCCCGCCGATAGCAAAGTTCCGCCGCGTCTAGCCAATGGTGAAATGAAACCTTGCATTAATGAACCAGATGAGTTGGCGCGTGCTTCGCTGGTGACATTACCGGTGTTGCCGAAGGGGTTGACAAACAAAGCCTTTTGGTTGGCCTGGTCAGCGGTGGAGTGGACGGATGCGGTACGTAAAAAGCACGAAGATCCGGTATATCGTGCGCGATATATGCAGCGTTTTGATATGGAAAAATGGCTAAACCGTGGAGAGGGAGAGAATGCCCTGCCGTTCTCGTCACTGAGGGATACCGTAGCGGAATATCATACGCAGATAGATACCAACCGGCGTATTGCCGATTACACCAGCTCTCATTGGAATGGGAAATGGTTATTTGAGCCGGACAATCTATGGTGGGCTACTAAAGAATTGTTGCCAGACAAAGGCGTCATACTGTTTCTGTCTGATCCGGTTGCTGTGGTGCAGGATATTGCTGCTTTGGCGAATTATCGGTTAAAGACCCAGTTTCATGAAAATCTACATTACATCAGAGGGATTGCGCTTTCGGCTTCTCTAAGCACGCTGAAAGAGGCATTGTGCCGACAGTTTGAGCGGGATCAGCTAACTAAAGATGAAACTGAGGAGAATGAAGCTCGGTATGGCAGCTTTGATGGTGAATATTATATTCCTGGTTCTGAAAAGCGAGCGAATACTACGCATTACTTAAATGATATGGCATTAAAGCCATTGGTACAAAAGTATTGGGCGGATTATGAGAAGTACATTGATCGTGATAAAGAAAAAGCGTTTATGGATCGGTTCACCACCGATCTGACGCGGTATGACAACACTATTATCTCTCCGATGACCGAAATGTATCTGGACTGGCTGAAAAGCCAGCTCCTGCTGGACTATTTTGACCATAACTTTGATAGCACGGACGATTATAGCGGTGCGCTGTTTGTCCAGTCGGTCCATGATTGTGTTGCAGGCATGCAGGATAAACTGGGAGCATCCCGTTATTTTCAAGAACAGATGATGAGCACCACCATCACGCCAGATAATCTGCTGTTACGTGCGCTGGTGATGAACAGTGATAAAAAAATAGAGCAAATTCACGGAGTCTTAAAGACCGGTGGAAACTACGGCTCTCTTGCTTGGGATAAAATACCCGATGGGCTTAAAGACATCGCTGAGCACTTCGATGGACCGGTTTCGCTCACAATAGAAAAATACCTGAATGAACTGAGTAGCACTTTGTTTGCGGTGATGAATAAAGCCGTGGAGAAAGTGCCGCTTCCCGCACTAGTCGTATTAGCTAAGCTGCATGGCAAGGAATTAAAAGTCATTAAGTTCGTCGGAAAGCGTAAACATTTTATCAGTGCGGTAGTCGCTGTGATCGGTGATTTGGGGGATCTGAAACGGCGCCCTTCCTCAGATCAGCTTCGTCACTACGTTGACATTGAAATGCGTCGTTTGAAGATTGACGGCTTGCCGATGGAGGGGGATCAGGAATTCAACTTTATTGCGTTGGCAAACGCAGGTGAAGCGGAAAAGACCTTGGCCTTACCGGAGGCGGAACGGGCTAAGTCTTTGGTGAAAACCTTGTATTCTGTCGATGAGATCCGTGCGGAGCTGTTTCCGGGGACGTTACGCACAAAACTAGCGCAGTTAGAGGCCAGTTCTGTCGAGAGTGCTGCCAAGCAGTTGGCAAAAGTCCCTCCCTTTACCGGCTGTATTTTCTCTCTGGTGATGCAGATTTCCGCATTGCGCGCGGCCGGGTGGCCTAAGGAAAATACGGAGGCATGTACTCGGTTTGCGGCAGATTTGGTCGCTGCGATGGGGGCTATCGCTGAAACTTGTGAGCGGTTGTTGAATAATTTTAAAGTCCTGCGGTTAAAGCCTATGGTGCGTCTTGTCTTGGGACGGGAAAGCCTGCTTAAGTTAATGAGAGGGATTGAGATAGTGAAATTCCTTGGCGCCCGGGCTGCGATTGTTGGAATAGTCTGGGATAGCTGCCATGCGATAGATGAAATCGTGTTTAAAGGCAATATAGATTTGGGAATTGCCTATTTAATTTCAGCGGTGAGTGCAGGACTGTGGCTTGCCGGTGTTTTAGGTCCATTAGGTCTATTTGTTGCTTTATTACTATACCTTGGTGCCAATATCTATCTGGCGATGAAAAAGAAGAATGAGATCCAGAAATGGCTGGCGGCCTGTCTGTGGCGCAAGATTCCAGTGGGTGAAGAGGATATTCCCTCTATCTGGCCTGATAGCAGAATGGAAATGGACGCTTTTAATAAATTAATGACTGCGGGAGCATAATTATGCTATTAAGTCGATTTTATATGTCCTACGAACTGAATCGTCCTTTGACTCAACAAGAAAAAGACAATCAACTTTGTCAGGGAAAACCAACCCGGTTAACAGGTAAAACAGGCGAATATATGATTGAGTACGATACGGTGATCCGTATGAACTCGACTTATATGGAGACTGTGGATAAATATTACCGAAATAAAGGGTTTATTAGTTCACTATTTGCGCCGCTTTTTTTGAGCTGTTTTGGATTAATATTATACGCTTATGGTGGAATGGCTTATCAGTATATTATTTATAAAAAGATAATCCCTTCTTTATTCGGGGTATTTATGTTGACAGCAGGTTTTGCGCTATTGATCTATTTCAGTGGCAAACTGACCCTAAAAGAATGGTTTGCTACGACACATTATCCAATTCGATTTAACCGCAAAACTCAGATGATCTATGTTTACCGTTTTAATGGAACGGTATTATCGGTTCCCTGGAAAGAGGTGTTTTTTACCCTGACCAAGTACAGCGGCAAGATGACGGAATGGTGTATTGACGGTCATATTCTGGCAGACGATAAGGAAACTGTATTGGATACATTTAGTCTGGGATTTTCTGGAGTATTTCGGGAGTTGATGCCGGGCTATTGGGAATTTATCCGTTGCTATATGGAGGAAGATGGTTTACAGGAACAGGCGGATATTATCTTATTGTGTCCGCCTATTGAGCAGAAGAAAGAAGGTTATATTTTTGGATTACAGTATCTAATGCGGATGAATTCTCGTTTGGACTGGTTTGTTGAACTGATAAATTTTCCATTTGATCTAATTACAAGTATTGCCCGTTATATTGCGATGCAGACTAGCAAAATACCGCAATGGCCTAAAGAAGTGGAAGATGCCTGTAAGGTTGATCCTGACGACCCGATTAATGTCAGTGCAGCGGATAATCCTGTGCATTTATGGCGTCATATTCTGGCGAACCAGACGCTGGAAGAATATCAGGCGATAAATAATCGTCTGTCATCAGCACATAAGCGTTTGAAAGAAAAAATTGCAATGGCGCATTCATTTACGGATAAATAAAGGCAAGCATATGAACGAAATTATTACTTACAATGCGGTTATTTGTCCGAATAAAATCCTGGCGGAGGTGTAATTATGCAATTAAATAAATTTTCAAAATAGTAGATCACTGGAAGTGAACTCAGTCCGATTTTTGTGATCTGATCAATTGCGAAAAATCCCAAACCCCAACACGGACTGAGTGATGCCAATCATAGCACCCATACTTCAAAATGAATGCCAGAAAATGCCCAAACAGAGCAAGTCACCGGAATAGAAAAGAACTCTAATTTATTTATCAAAATGTTAGATGAACTGAATCATCAATATCCCCATGCGGAAACCCTTACATTAATCTTATATAACTACGCTATTCATAAAAGTCAGAAGGTAAAGGAGTGGCTGGCACGACATCCCAAATTTACTCTGTTGTTTTTACCCGTCTATTCACCGTGGCTAAATAAAATAGAACGATTATGACAATCGCTCCATGAGACAATAACGCGAAATCATTGTTGTCAATTTATGTGGCAGTTGATTAATTATGTTTATGATTTTTTGGCATCGTTTTCATCACAGCAAAAGCCAGGAAGACAAAAAATGGGTGTAGCACTATTATGAAACCTTATTTAGTGCTGAGGTAGCGAAAAGCTTAAATGAACCGCTGAAACCGGTAAACGCAGAGTTATTTAAAAGCGTTACGTAGGTGGTGATTGAGCAGAACAGTTATGTGAGGAATATTTAAATGATGAAAAGCATACTCTGTTATCCCTTAGTAGCAAGGCTGGATAATGGCTGGTGCACCGAAAGCGATTATCAACATTCACCGGAGTACAACATTGGCAAGGGTAAAAGGGTAAGGGTATTGAAAAAGAGATAAACCTTATCTGTGAGTTAAAATTTTCTCTGTGTAATGAATTTTTTTTGAACTAAAAACACGATTTTGAATCTAACTAGTTTTATGGTTGTAAGGAGAAGCCAATAACTGAATAGAACGATCCTTAAAAAGGGGAAAAAGAGTTAAATAAACAAAACAGTAACGTCGCTATATGAGAAAAGGATAATGATAACCATTATGAAATGGCGATGGGTTTTGCTTTCACAATTAAAGAGGAAAATAAGCAGTAGTTAAATGAATTGTAAAAAACTGTAAATAGGGTTCTGTCCTATATCTGATGGAATAAGAAATTCGAACATAAGATAACGTGGCGTTTCGCCCGAATGAAAAGGTATTAAAGAGATGAAAGAAAAAAATGTAACGATACAAAAAGAGTGGAGTTTATCGGATAACGAAGCAACGACGGGAATAACCTCTCTTTCTGAAAAACGTAGTTGGGTGGTGCGTAAATGGAAATGGATGATTGTCTGCTTTATGCCTGTTTTGCTCGTGGGGGTATTTATGATTGCCATGACCGCAATAAAATCTTCGGAGCCCTATAAAAAAGCTTTATCGCTGGCACAATCTAATCCTGCGGTGAAAAGTATTTTAGGCCAACCCATTGAAGCAGGTTGGTTTGTTTCTGGCAGTATTAGCGAGAGTGACGCGGGATTCGAAATTGCTATTAAAGGAAATCGGTCTGGTGGTACTGTGTATGTTGATGCGGATAAACATGCAGGACATTGGCGATATAAAAATATTACTGTTCAACCTGATGACGGTGGACAATCGATAGATTTACTGGCAGGAGGTAATTCCATGAAATAAAGGTTATTTTTTATATGGTGTTATTAAAACGCTCTTGAGCCGGTTTAATTTAATTGAAAGGTAATGATAATCATTCTTAAAAGAGAAAATTAAACAACGTAGAGCCAATGGTATTTTATTCTGTACCATAAAGTATCGTTTTCTCTATGTGGTTTTTAGGTTATTTCAAATGTTTTCTATAAAGGTAAGAGTATGGACCGGAATAAATCCGTAAATCCTATAATAGCAGGTTTAGTATTACTGGCCCTGTCAGGTTGTAAAGATGAAAAGAAAACTCAAACAGAGCCGCAGGCTTCGGTAAAAGAAGTGTCAATGTCTGGTGGCAGTTTTAATTTAAAAAGCATCCGCAATAACAAAAAAGAGCGGGTTAAACTGATGGAGAAAATCAATGCCAGTCAGGGGGACATATTAAAATATGCATCACCAAAAACGAAAGGAGAAATCATTGCGGTTTTGATTAATAGCCACTTGTGGGATGGCGTGGCAAATCCAGTAAAACATTATTCGGTAAAACACGATGAGCAGAAATGTGA
Organism: Photorhabdus hindustanensis; assembly: GCF_002968995.1. Lineage (NCBI taxonomy): Bacteria > Pseudomonadati > Pseudomonadota > Gammaproteobacteria > Enterobacterales > Morganellaceae > Photorhabdus > Photorhabdus hindustanensis. The sequence continues at coordinate 121,353 of NZ_PUWT01000020.1, read as the reverse complement.
AGAGGGGACAGTCGTTGATGCACGTAAGCGCGCGGTATTGGCTGCGTTAAAATGGGTACAATCAAAGCATGACTACGAAAATGTCATGCAACATGCAGAGATGATGCCGGCTGTTGATGGAGAAGCCGACTGGCGAGCGAATGAAGCTAAAGTCATTGCCTTTTTAAGGCAGGGTGAAACGCCGAAAAGTTATGGGCGTAGTGATAATTTTGTCCCTTTTGCCGCTAAAGTTACTATCCAACCAAGCCATTATGCTGAAAACTTGCGAGACATTTATCGTTCATTGCCTTCTCTTAAAGCAAATGCAAATGAACCACTGACGCCAGTCAATGTCGCATTATTAAGTAGTTGTACACAGGTGGTGGTTGATCAACATGGTTGGCAGCAGGTCAATGTAGGTGCTAGTTGAACTATTTGGTAAATAATCTGAAAAGTAAGATTAACATTCGGTCGGCAGTGGATAATGCCATGAAATAAAGATGATTTTATTCTGAGTGATAAAATATCGTTTTCGCTATGTCATTGTCAGATTATTTCAAATGTTTTCTATAAAGGTAAGAGTGTGGGCTGGAATAAACCCGTAATCGCCATCCAGCAGGAGCCTGTTTCTCCTATATTATGGCCCTGGCTGGTTTCAGGCATGCTTATTAGGCGATTATCATCCGGTTATTATCAGATATCTAATGGGGTTCAGTGATTCATCCGATAGTCAATATTTTGTAATCATATCATCATGATATTCCTATTTTTCTTTAATGCTTTGTGATGAGGCAGGATAATCGCTGTCCTGAATCAGAGGGCGGCTATTATCGATTAAATTATTCTCAATAATGAAATCTATTCTCATTCGCATAACATAATTGAGAATCATTCTTTTCTACGCATGTTTGAGTGTTTATAATGGTAGGTGTTAATCATGATAGTGGAATAATGCATGTGTTGTATTTTTTTTGTTTTTTCAAGATATTGATAATAATATAGAAATATATTTTATTATCATGATTTTGAAACGAATAAATATTAGAATAATTAGCCGATATCATATTGTTGAAATTAATGCGACATATTTATATCAACAAATTACATTCCGTTTAAGATTGGTTTAAATATGCTGAATTTTGCCGTTGGTATTAAACAAATTGTGCTATTTGATAAAAAAATACTTGATTTTAATATGCACCCTTGAGGAGAATCAGATTATTCAGTTGTGGTGAATGCTATTACTGAATCTATTAATTGCAGTTGTCTGTCAGGCTTGTGCGATTATTTTATTCCGGTTAACCATTTCGTCAGGAAATGCCGGTGTCAAATTTATTGTTCCCTGAATTTATCAGGGTTAACAACCGAAGCGTTATTCGGTTGGGGTTTTAATCACGTCGCCAATATTCACGGATATTGGGCGGCATTACCCGTTTGACAATAGAGGAATCATAAGCATGGCAATCCCTGCGTATTTATGGTTGAAAGATGACGGCGGCGCCGACATCAAAGGCTCGGTGGATGTACATAACCGGGAAGGCAGTATCGAAGTGGTGGCGCTGGAACATTCGCTGCATATCCCGACGGATAACAATACCGGCAAGTTGACTGGTACCCGTGTGCATGCGCCGCTGGTGTTCACCAAAGAAATGGATGCATCCAGTCCGTATCTGTATAAGGCGGTGACGACAGGTCAAACCCTGAAATCGGCGGAATTCAAGTGGTACCAAATTGATGATGCCGGTCAGGAGAAAGTTTATTTCATCACGCATCTGAACAATGTGAAGGTGGTGAAAGTGGCGCCGCTGATGCATGACATCAAAGATCCTACCAAGGAGAAGCACAACCATCTGGAACGTGTTGAGCTTCGTTACGAGAAAATCACCTGGACGTACAAAGACGGCAACATTATTCACTCTGATGCGTGGAATGAGCGCAATCAGGCGTAATGAGTTGATGGTCTGAGTACGAGGGGATATCAGCTCGAATAATCTCACAGGCATCGTGTTGTTGCGGTGCCTGTTAAATGGGAAACCGAGCGGGATGACCTTTACTAGATAAATAAATTTTACCGAGGGCTATGCATGGTCGTAGCACGGTGGAATTTAGGAAATACCTAATGATTTAAGGTGTTTCTTCAAAGAACCAGGAGATGTTGTTATGAATGAACCATTATGTTGGACATGTGAGTCCATCGGACCGGCGTTGCTGCCGGTGCGCTATACCGTGGTGCCTGATAATGTTTCGGAAACCTTGCCGGCGTGGGCGGAAACGCCAGAACCTTCTGCGCCGGGCTATCATTATGCGCTGCGGGCCTTACGGCAGGGGTTTTTGTATGTTTATTATACTAATGCCGGATTAGATGAACCGGAAAGTTGGGATGCCTGGAGTGTCAGCGAGGATGGGGCACTGTGGCAACAGTTTTGTGCGCCTTTTGGTGTTTCTCCCCAAAAAAACTCAGATTGTTATGCACCGACTCATCAGAGCGCTAATGTGGAATTTATCGCGCTAAGGGATATCGCCTTGCGTCAGGAGACCTGGCTGGCTTTCTCTCCCTCAATGTGGAGTAAGGAGACCATCAAGTATTATCACAACAATCGCGCAGCGCGGGAAAAGCGGATGCAGTGCGTGAAACCGTGGCAGTGGCGCGGAGTGCCGGAAGGGGTGGGGATTGCTCAAGCGACGGTAGAGAACCTGAATGGGGTAATCGATTACTGTCTGGGCGACAATGACTCCGGCAAATATGTGCTGCCTTGCAACCGGAAAGTGTCGCGTATCAGCCGGACATTAGAAGAGGCGCCCTACTACGAAATTTATCACGGTGCGTTGAGGCCGAAGAGCACCTTGTATCCGTGGAGCAGCAAGCGAGCGGGATGTGCGGACATTACGGTCAGGGCGATGCAAAAGCGGGGGCTGGCAAAAGATGGCACGCCGGTATCGCCGGTGTTAATAGCGTTGCATGATCCGATAGGGATAGCGCATGAGCTAGCGGGTTGGAGTGATGATATCGCCGGGGCGCATAAAACCTTTGTGGATGAATTGTCGATCGAGTTTATGACTGACAGTTCACTGAATGGTGTGGAGAATCAACTGCATAAATTGAAAGCCGCAGGTGTGCAAGGGCAGGTTGATAAAGCTCTTGAAGTCACTCAGCAGGAGGAGTACAAGGCTTTTTCCGATCAGCAGAAGGCTAAACTTAGAGAGTATGTTACTCGTGACATGGTGGAAGCGAATGAGCAATCTGTTGCCCGCGATTGGAAAAAATATACCGCAGAGCTGAATCTGGCTAAACGACTGGCATTTAACCAATGTTATGCCGATCTTTGCACCGACGTGGCGAAGGAGCTGGAACAACTGGCCCGGTTGAGGGTGAGCTGGCTAAAACAGAGTGGGTTTATTACCTGTTGTCAGGATTTTCATTCCACCCGGCTGGAGGACAACCTCAATTATCGTGAGGCGGTGGATTATTCCATCGCTTCGCTTAACGTGACCGAAACCGGTTGTGCATATTTAGATACCTTAATTGACGAATATTCTGCGCTGTCGCCGCAAAATATTATCTGGCGCTCGTTATTGCTGAATAACCCGGAAGTGATGAAAGAGATGGACGGGTTTTTACAGAAGATGAAGCTGAATAAGGACAATCATCAACCGGCGGCCCCTTCGGATTTTATGAAAGCGGTGTCAGATCTGAGTGGAAAACTGATTGAAGCCTACGATAAAGCGAATGAAGCACTGGAAAAACCGCCAAAATCCGACAGTACTTTTGCTCGTGCCATGCTGCATTGTGACCGGCGACTGGTCACGCTGGGGGATCGGTTCTTGAATTTTACTCGCTTGGGAAAAGTGCTGGATAGCATGAATGAAATGCTGAGTAAAACGCTGTTATCGGTGATTTCAGGTGTGCCGCTTGATCAGGTGGTTGAATTATCGGTATCACAACTTAAGGACGGTAATGTGTTTCGGCAGCAGGTGTTGGAACAGCTTAAGAAGCCGGGTTCTGAGGCGCGGTTGAAAAAAAGTAATAAATATCAGTCTGATTTTAAAAAATTTGCAGACAGTGCTGAAGGAGAGCCGGTATTAAAAAAATCCCGGATTAAATGGTTAGTTTTGGCTTCCAATATTCTGGAGTTTTCTAATCAGTTAAAAGAGAGTAAAGGGGATGCTAAGAGTCAAGCGCAAGTGACCTCTGCGTTTTTAAGTACACTAAGTACAACGATGGAGATTGTGGAGCCAATAGTTAAGCACGGAATGGAAAATATGGTTGCTGCCAACACCATTAAGTTTATTGGGACGAGTGCGGGAATGTTCTCTTCTGCATTAAATCTGGGAATAGATATCGATGACCTTTCTTCTGAATGGCGTGGCAGAGGGCGCTGGCAGTTTATTGGCCTTTACGGTCTTAAAAGTGCTTATGATTTTATGCAATTAGTAAAAGCATTAAATGGTTTATTAGAAGTTTTAATTGATAGAGCATTACTTTCTTCTAAAAATTTATTTGTTGAGGGGGTAGCAAAGCTTTTAGCGTGGGAAACTCTTGCTTGGTTGTGCACTTGGGAGGCGATGCTGTTAATTTTTGTGGTTGAAGCGTTAGTGACGTATTTTTCTGATAATGATTTACAAAAATGGTGCAGAAGTTGTGTTTTTGGTTTGGAGCCAGCGAAAAATTTGCAATCCACGCAATGGATTGACCCCGAATCGCAACGAAATAAGCTATGTGAAGAACAACGTAACAGTTTTGCTAATGCAATTAAGGACGGCATATGAGTACCTGTCGTTCTTTTAAAGAGGCTATTGATTTTGATGAAATCAAAAGGCAGAGAAGCAGTCTTGATACATGGATCGAGGTTAATCTTGACTGGATAGTAAGCCACCCAGAAAGTAAAGAAGAGTCAGAAAAAGAGATTGAGAAAACAAAAGAAAAAATTCCTGAACTGGATGCAATATTAGCAAAAGAGCCATAGCCGCCAGAATTACCGCCCAGTAAGCCGTTGATCAAAGTGAGTGGTGTATTGGAAGAGTTCGAAACTCTGTGTGTTAAAGGTTATTTTACCGAGCGTGAATATGATCCGGTTGCCTTTGCCCGTCAGGAAGAACGGGAATTGTATGGCGGGCTATTAATGTCGTTGGCAGGAAATACGTCTGGATCTAATTCGCAAACCAATGTTCGGTGGGGTGATGTCTGTGATTTTGTCCGGGGTAAAATCAATGGAGTTCCCTTCCACGGTTGGCTTGGGTTTACTTCCGCAAAAGTAGGTGATTATGTTGAGTTAGCGGCAACTGAGCAGGAAGGGCATTATGTGGTTTATGCCATTGCCCATCCTGAATTAAGGGTGGTTTCTATGACGCCGCGTTGTGATCAGGGCATTCATGCAGATGCCAAAGAACAGATATTCGGTACTTTCTGTATTTTTGGGGGATTCCTGCTTATTTTGACTGTTTCTGTTTGGACAGATGCTTTGGCGTTTCTGAAAGATATGCTGCCATTTTTTGCTTTGATGATAGCGATATTTGCCCCTGGCACATATTACCGCCGCCTAAAAAAGCCCAGACCTACAGTTAAATTGGCCGAGGAGATTTTCACGGTATTAGGTTTCCCTGATCCTACGAATCTCAATATTCGCCAATTCACAAGAAAGAGGCTGAAAGAAATAAAGGCCAATTCATTAGATGAGGGAGTCGGTAAAGAGAGTGAAAGAGTTTTGCCAGATAATGGATGTTTCGCAAGCCATTATTACTATTATTGATTTAAGTAATTGAAAATAGGAGTCAACTGTATGAAGAACAACGTAACAGTTTTGCTAATGCAATTAAGGACGGCATATGAGTACCTATCGTTCTTATAAAGAGGCAACTTTGGTGAAATCAAAAGGCAGAGGTAATTCTCCCGACGAGCAATCCGATAAGGAGAGTGAAAGAGTTTTACCCGATAAGGATTGTTTTCTAAGTTATTATTACTATTACTGACTCAAGTAATAGGATGGAGTAAAACAACTCAATCAAAGATTTATGGAGTAGTGCTGAGAATTATCTATAACCAGCCGTAGAGATATTAATAGATTGCTTATCTTTGGAAAATTCAGTCGCGAATTATCCAATGTAAAGTTTTATATAAATTTATCTGTTTGATATGTAATGTTGTGTAAATTGGGGAGTTTTTGTGAATCAGATCTATAAAATAGCTTGGATAGGTTTGGCTATTAATGTATTAACTTGTTTCGTCTTTCTGGCGACAATAACAGTACTTAGTGCTGATTATTCTGTTCTCTCTTCTAGAGAGCAATATCTTGTTGATAAGTCATTAATAGTGAATGCTTTGATGGTGGTTTTTATTTTACTGGAGGTGGTTAATCTATTTGTTATTCTTAAAATGCCAAAGTATGCAAAAATCAGCTCTTTTATTGTGTCGAGTTTCTTTCCATTTGGCGCGGTTTATTTTATTGGCTGTTTGTTGTCGATTCAAAGAGTTACGCTATCCCCATTCTCTGAATATCAAGGTAATAATGCTGCTGATTCCGCAGTTTATTTTGTACGGGACAGATATTGGAAAAAAGCGTGTATTTTTGGTGGTTTGACGCTGGTGATGTTAATTCATGGCGCGATTAATATTTGTATGATGATAGCGGCGATGCATTTTGTTTCATATCGTAAAACAGAAGATCGCTGTTTCTTTGCCGAGAAAGAGGATGGTTTTTTGTTAACACCGACCGCCTTGAGTAAAACTATTTTCTTGCCTTATGGATGTATTAATAAGGTTGAGGAACGTGAAAACAGTGTGCTGGTCGCTGTTTATTTAAATCAGAAAATCGATATCGTATTTTCGAAGAAATTTATTGCCAGAGAAGATCTGGTAAAAATCATCGAGTCTCTTTCACAGGCGGCATCTAATAATCAAGGAAATATTATTACCTTGGAAATGTGAAAAATTTATTCTTAATAATATAGGGATGATGATGTTTAAAGGTGCGATTCGCTTGAGTAATCAGCTCAATAGCGATGGTGGAGCTATTTCTGTCTCTTTATTAATGAGCAGAATTCCAGTGGCTGACAGAGATATTCAGCATTAAAGGAGAATATAAAGATGCTGCAACAGCTAATTGCGAGTTGTTTTGTTGAACGCGATGCGCTTGCAGAAGCACGGCAGAACGCGGCGCTGTGGGAAAACTGGTTGTTACCCATTAGTTCCGATGCGCCCACAGGTAATGATCCGGTCTATGAAGACGATTTTCAGCATATGCGGGAGGAGGTCAACAAAATCAGTGGCATTGATACCGCTCTGATTTGTCAACTGGCGGAAAGGTTGTTGACCACCAAATGTAAAGATGTCCGCGTGGCGACCTACTATGTGTGGGCCAGGCTGCATTGTGAGGGGGAGCGTGGTCTGGCAGAAGGGTTGGCGCTATTGGCCGGGCTGGTGGATCGTTTTGGCGAAGCCCTGCTGCCCAGTCGGACTAGCAGCCGTAAAGCCGCGCTGGAGTGGCTGACCGGCGCAAAAATGCGGGACAGTTTATCTCGCTATCCAGAGGTCAACCGGACTGATTTTGACCACATTCTGGCGGCGTTGGTGTTACTGGAACACTCATTTTCCTCTTGGGATGAAGAATCTCGTCCAAGCCTCGTTGGGCTGGCAAGAACATTAGAGAACCGGTTAGCTCAGTCCGGCGGCGTGAGTGCAGTGGTGCCGCAAACTGCCGCTCCGGCAGCGCCATCGGGGGGACAGAGCAATGCGTCAGCGCCGGGTGAACCACCGGTATGGCGTCAGGTGCAATCTGGGCGTGATCTGTTGAATCAGGCGCGGGAATTGGTGCGTTATCTCAGTGATCAGCCTCAGGGCTGGCTCTCTTCCGCCCGGCTGATACGCAGTGTTCGTTGGGATACCGTACATCAGCTACCGCCACAGGATGCCGATGAGCGCACTCGTCTGGTGCCTCCCCGCACCGAATATCGCGCCCAGTTAAAGCGGCTCTACCGGCAACAGAACTGGCATGAGTTATTGGAGCAGGCCGAGCGCATGTTTGCGGAAGGGGTGAATCATTTCTGGCTGGATTTGCAGTGGTATCTCTGTCAGGCATTAAACCGATTGGGCTGCCCTTACGAAGGTTGGGCGGACATCATGAAACACGATCTGAGAATCCTGCTTGAACGGCTGCCGGGGCTGGAGAGTATGGCCTATAACGACGGAACGCCCTTTGCTGATGAGGTGACAACCGATTGGATAGCCCAACAGGTTCATGACAATCAGGCCGACTGGCAGTTTGAGCATTTACCGGCGCAACCTCGGCGCGATGATGATGTTTTGTCGCTGGAAGCGGAGGCGTTGCAACTGGCGGACAGCGACGGCATTGATACGGCGTTACGCTGGTTGGGGCAATTGCCCGGCATCAATGGAGCGCGTCACCGCTGGTTACAACGTTTGCTGATGGCGCGGGTGGCGGAGCAATACGGCAAAAATGAAATGGCGCTGCATTTATTGACCGAGCTTGACGCCGATGAGCAATTCAATCTTGGCGAATGGGAGCCGGAGCTGATGTTTGAGGTAAAAGCGTGTCTGCTTAAGTTGCTGCGCATGAAAGCCCAACGCAGTGAACATGATAAGGCAAGGATGGCGCAACGGATGGAGGCCCTGCTGGCTGGATTGGTGGCGATTGATCCGGTCAGAGCTTCGGTGCTTTGTGGTTGATGCTGTCTGTCCGATATAGGTGCGGTCATACACCTTTTCGACGAGTTTTTATCCCTTTTTTTCGTTTTATAACAACCATAAGAGTGATGATATGGATGATTTAATTCTCCGCTATTACGAAGCGGAAATGCACTATCTGCGTGAGGCGGGTAAAGAGTTTGCGCAGGCGCACCCGGATCGGGCCGCCATGCTGAATCTGAGTGACGATCGGGATCTCGATCCTTATGTAGAGCGATTGCTTGAAGGCTTCGCTTTCCTGATGGGGCGGATGCGTCAGAAACTTGATGATGATTTGCCGGAACTGACGGAAGGGCTGGTGAGTTTGCTGTGGCCGCACTATCTGCGCACTATTCCTTCACTCTCTATTGTTGAATTGGCGCCTGATTATCAGACTTTGCCAAAAAGCGAAGTGATCGCCAAAGGGTTTGAAGTGATATCTCAGCCCGTAGGGCCAAGCCAGACCCGCTGCTATTACCGGACTACCCGTGATATACCGATTACACCGCTGCATATCGCTTCTGCGACGTTGCAAAATGAAGCCGACGGTCGTTCAGTGATCCGTTTGCGTTTTGACTGCGGTCAGTTGACGGAGTGGGATAAGGTGGATTTGTCACGGCTGCCTCTGTATCTCAAAGCTGGCCGTCCGGTGAGTTCTGCCTTGCATCTGGCGTTGACCCGACAGACTCAACACATTTACGCACGCTTGCCCAGTCGGGAAGGACGTTCTCGTCTTGATAATGGCTCTTTTTCCCCAATGGGATTCGACAACGATGATGTTTTGTGGCCGAAACAAGAGAGCGCGTTCAGTGGTTATCAATTGTTGCTGGAATATTTTACTTTCCGTGAAAAATTTATGTTTGTGGCGCTCAATGGCCTCGACACGCTAGACATTCCAGCCAATACGCCTTGGTTTGAGTTAGATATCGTACTGAGTGAACCGTGGCCTTATGAGTTGAAATTTTCAGCGGAAAATATCCGATTGCACTGTGTGCCGGTAATCAATTTGTTCCGTGTTGAAGCTGATCCGATGCACATTTCGCGTATGCAAAATGAGTATCTACTGCGCCCAATGCGTATTCAGGATGGTCATACTGAAATTTACTCGGTGGATGAAGTCTCCTCTTCCCGACGAGGTGATGCGCAGTGTTTTGTACCGTTTAGCAGCTTTCGCCATCGGGGCGGCATTATGCGTAGTTCCGCGCCGGAGCGTTATTTCCATACTCGTGTATGTCGAGGCCCCTCGGGTTTGCACGATACCTGGCTGATCCTCGGTGGGGAATCGTTTGAAACCGACCCTGAGCTTGATGATGAAACCCTTTCACTGCGTATTACCGGTACCAACGGGCAGTTACCTCGTCAGGCATTACGTAACACCCAACTTGAGCAGACATTACACTCCGCCGCAGGCCAGCTGCGCGTAAGAAACCTTTGCTCGCCGACATTACCCTGTTATCCCCCGGCGAATGACCGTTTCCACTGGCGGATATTGAGCCATCTCGGTTCTAACTTTCTTAGCATGATGGATAACCCAGAGGTGCTGCGCGGCACGTTAGGTCTTTATAACTGGACCGATGATGAGATGAACTGCCGCTGTCTGGACGCCATTGTTGGGGTGAAACACGCCTTAATCCAACGTTTTGAACAGGGCTTTCTGCTACGGGGCGTTGATATTGAGATAACCCTTAATAGCAACGGCTTCTCCGGCGAGGGCGATATTTTCCTGTTCGGCGAGCTGCTTAACCGTTTCTTCTCGCTGTATACCGATATTCATCTGTTTAACCAATTGACACTGATCCTTCAACCTTCTGGGAGATGTTTGCGATGGCAAGAAAATCACAATCAGCGTATTCCCGGCTAATGCAGCAACTGGCGCCGAATATTTACGATTTTAACTTTTATCGCTTCTGCCAGTTGCTGGAGAGTATGCGAGATGGATGCCCGCCGTTGGGCAGTACGATGTCGCCCGGTGATGATCCGATCCGTTTCCGGCCTGATCCTGGTATGGGTTTTCCCGCCGGCGAGCTGAAAAATGTGGAGTGGGATGAGCAACAACCTGAACAGCCACCAACAGTACGCACGACGTTTCTCGGCCTGTATGGCGTAGATTCACCGCTGCCGACTGCTTATCTGAACGATATCGTCCAGCAGAGTGAAGGCTATGAAGATGTGGCGGACTTTCTGGATATTTTTAACCATCGAATGATGACCCAGTATTACCGTATCTGGCGTAAATATTCCTATCCCGCGACTTATGAACCGAGCGGTCAAGATCAAACATCCCAATGTCTGCTTGGGCTGATTGGTTTGGGGATCACCGGCAGCCAGCAACATATTGCAACGCCGGTTTCTCGCTTTTTGGCCCTACTCAGCATCATGCGATTGCCGACCCGGATAGCGGAAGGGGTGATGGCGCTGGTTAAGCTGCTGGCTCCTCTTACGCAGGTACAAGTGGTTCCTCATGATCGCAGGCGAGTGCGGTTGACTCAGCCGGTTCGCTTAAGTCGTCGCCATCCGGTTCAACTTTCTCAACGCCCAGTATTGGGCAAAGTCGGGACGGATGTTAACAGCCAAATGGAGCTGGAGCTCTATACCGAAGATACCGATGAAGCTCAGGGATGGTTACCGCAGGGGGAACTGCATACCGACCTGTTGGTGTTGTTGCGTGTTTATCTGGGCTGGCGTTGCAGTGTGCGATTACAGCTCACCTTACCCAAATGGGTATTGCCGCCAGCGCAGTTGGGGAAACAGCGTGTTCGGTTAGGCCGAACAGGCGTATTGGGGTTGAAACCAGGATCACAAACGGTTTCTGGCATGGTGAAAATTAATCTGGGGCACTATCAAGGGCTTTTATCGAGTTATCAATATAGGGAGGCCGAGAATGGCAGCTATCAATTTTAAATCCGTCATGATGGGCGGCATAGTGTGTTTGATGACGGTTGGGTTAGCCGGATGTGGTCTGACACAGACCGTAACTGATGGCACGGCAGCTGTTACGCATTCCATTTTCCATAAGCAGGTGAAAACGCTGCGTCTGGATTTCAGTGCGCGCAGCGCACTTAACACTACCGGCGCGCAAGTTCCGCTGAGCACGGTAATACGTGTTTATCAGCTTAAAGACAATAAAGCGTTTGAGCGTGCCAGTTATGCGGAACTGGTGAAAGGCGATAGCGAAGCGCTTAAGGCGGATCGGCTGGCGCAGCGGGATATCCGAGTGGCGCCGAAGGGGAGTGTGTCACTGGATATGCCGATGGAGAAAGCGACACGGTTTGTTGGGGTTGTGGGGCTATTTCACACACCGGATGCCGCCAATAAGAGTTGGCGGTTGGTGATCAGACGTGATGAATTGGATGCTGATAAACCGCGCACCATCGAGTTGGATAAAGGCACACTGACATTGAATGTGAAGGGGTGATCAATGAAACATCTAAGACCTTCGCTTTACGAAATGTTGATGTTTAACTTTAACGGCGGGCTGGATCTCAAACAGATCGATGAACGAAATCAAGTGATTTTATCCGTGATGGATAATATGCAACGTATCCTTAGCAGTCGTGCGGGTTCGATTGCTCATTTGCCGGATTATGGTCTGCCTGATTTCAACGTCATCTTGCAGGGGCTGCCCGCGTCGTCACAGGATCTGATTGCCACAATCGAACACACGTTGTTGACCTATGAGCCGCGTTTGAAACAGGTCTATATCACGTTATTGCCGCAAATTGAGCCGGGACACTTGCGTTATGACATCAACGCTGAGTTGAAAGAGATAGGATTAGTGCGTTTTAGTACAGAATTTGTGCCGGAAGGAAAGGTATTAATCCGCCATTTACGTCAACAGGGCCATATAGATTAACCCCTCTGTTTCATTAGGCTAGCTTGCTGAAATAGTCTGATAAGGATAACTGTTATGACTGCAATATCGTCCGGTAACACGATACATACCGGGGATGACCCACGCGCACTGCCGGAATTCAGGGCGCTGAAAGAAGAAATAGGTAAATTGAACCATCCGGCTCGGCCCGATGTTGATTGGGCCAGAGTTGAACAACTTTGCTTGTCATTGTTTCGATTAAATGGCGTAGAGCTACAAAGTGCCGCCTGGTACACATTGGCCCGAGCTCAACGCACCGGATTAGCCGGTATTGATGAAGGATTAGCATTGATTGATGGATTAGTGAGCCATCAATGGGCGCGGTTCTGGCCTCAACCGACTCATGCGCGGATTGAAATTTTCGCTTGGCTGGTTGCACGTTTACAGCAGGTATTGCGCACTTGCGTCTTCTCTTATCTTGACTTGCCGCTCATTTACAGCGTGGAAAAGGTGCTTGAACAGTTGTGCGGGGTGCTTCAACGTCTGGAGCTGAAACATGTAAGTAAACTTGACAGCTTGCGTGTACAGCTTCACAACAGCGCCCGACGATTAGAGTGTCTGGAGCAGGAAAAAGGCTCTGTACCGGTATCTCTCGCCTCTGCGCAGCCTGTAGAAGGCAATGCTATTTTGCTGCCCGAGGAATCGTCTGCGCTGCAACTGATCTATGTGGTACAGGAGGCAACCTCATCGGTGCAACCGCAAGTCAAAGTCGCTCAGATCTTGGCTGCTTCGCGCTGGAAAGTTTGGCACGGTTTTGTAGCGGGAGTTGTATTTTGTGCGTTAGTGGTGACAGGCAGTTGGCTGGTGGACAAGCTGCAACAACCGTCCCCATTGGTTGAGGCTTTGCTGGCGACGACCTATCCATTACCGCAGACACTGCTGCCAGCTCAACTTGCCGAATTACACCAATCGGACAATGCGGCGCTACTGAGCCGGTTACAGGATAAAACGTTGGATGCAAGTCGTGCGCAACTGACAAATTTAAACGATTTACCGGCCTTGTGGCCCTTGAATTATGGTTCTCATCTATTGCAACAGCTACGCACATTGTGGCCGGCCAGCCAGGCAGTACAGGATATGCAAAATCAGTGGTTACACCGGCGTGAAGCGGCGGCACTGCCTATGCAGGCGTTGGAAAATTACCATCAGGCCCAATTACGCCTGCAACATCTGACAGAACGACTTGACGCACTGGACGAGAAACGTGGTCGTTATCTCACCGGTTCTGAATTGAAGTCTATGGTGTTTGGTATTCGGCAGCCGTTGGCGAATACTCCGCCACTAGAGGAGTTACTGCGTCAACTGGCGGAACAAAAAAAGAGCGGTACCGTATCGCTGGCATTACTGATGCAAATTAATACCCGTTTTAATCAATTGCTGAATCGCTATTATTTGTTGTTGAAAGTAGGAGGGTAAGTTTGTGGCGGGTTAAGAAATTAAAACGGTGTAGAAGACATATTGATGTAAAATCAGGTTTCGTTGTTGCTTGGTGGTGTATCATTTACACTGAACGAAACTCACTATCCAGATATGATAATGCTCCAACAATTAGACACCACAGACAGTGTGCGCCGTAAGATTGCTCCTCGGATTACTAAGAAACGCAAGGCTGAATTCGGTCAATTCATGACCCCTGCTAACATAGCCCGTTTTATGGCATCCCTTTTTCCGCCTAGCACCTTGCGTACCTGCCGTCTATTAGATGCGGGAGCCGGAGTGGGAGCATTGTCGTGTGCCTTCCTTGATCGATGGGTGGCGGGCGGTTTTGACTTTGAGTCCGCCGAGGTGACGGCTTACGAGATTGATGACAACCTGTGTGGCTATCTGTCACAGCACTTGGCTGGATACAATTGTGTCACGCCGCGTATCATCGTGGGTGATTATATCGAATTGGCAACTACCGAAGGTCAGCAGGGGCAAGGCTATACACATGCGATCCTCAATCCTCCTTACAAGAAGATCAACAGCAATTCAGCGCATCGACTGGCTTTGCGCCGTGTTGGTATTGAGACAGTAAACCTCTATTCGGCTTTTGTGGCGCTTGCCGTGTCTGAGGTGGTGCAGGGAGGGCAGATTGTGGCGATCATCCCGCGCAGTTTCTGCAACGGACCCTATTACCGCCCGTTCCGTAATTTCATTCTAGAGCGTGCAGCTATCCGGCATATGCACTTGTTCGAATCGCGCAGCAAAGCATTCAAAGATGACGAAGTTTTGCAGGAGAATATCATCATCCGGTTTGAGTGTGGTGGTCAGCAAGGGCCAGTAACGGTATCAACTTCGACCGATGACACTTTCACTGATCTTGTTACCCATGAGTATCCATTTGATCGGATTGTATTCCCGGATGATCCCGAGCAATTTATCCATGTGCCCACGTCGCCGGAGAAAAGCCCCCTTGAGCTATCCTCGGCGATCCGCTACACGCTGGCTGACCTTGGTATCAAGGTATCTACTGGGCCTGTAGTTGACTTCCGGCTGAAAGCGCACCTGCGCAGCATGCCAGGGCCGGGGACGGTGCCTTTACTCTACCCCGGCCATTTCAGCAGCAACGTTACTCGATGGCCCATCGAAGGTATGAAAAAGCCTAACGCTATTGAACGCAACACTGACACTGAAAAATGGCTTTACCCAAGCGGTTTTTACTGCGTGGTACGGCGTTTTTCGTCCAAAGAGGAAAAGCGTCGAATCATGGCGAATGTGGTTGAACCAGATACATTTGGCGACGCGTCCGTACTGGGCTTCGAGAACCATTTGAACTTATTTCATGAGAACAAGCATGGTTTACCCGAACGATTGGCCCGTGGTTTGGCTCTGTTTCTGAACACGACCGTTGTTGATGAGAATTTTCGACGTTTCAACGGTCATACTCAGGTTAATGCAACTGACCTCAAGATGATGAAGTACCCGAGCCGCGACACGTTGATTGAACTTGGCGAGTGGGCCATGCAGCAAGGAGAACTCACGCAAGTTATGATTGATGCCAAATTAGGGAGCCTAATCGAATGAACGACAAAAACGACTATATCGAAGCTGCGTGTCATATCATCACTTCTTTGGGGTTGCCGCGTGCACAGCAGAATGAGCGTTCTGCTTTGTGTCTGTTGGCCCTATTAAACCTTACGCCGGGTAAGGCGTGGGCTACTGCGGAAAATCCGCTTTTGGGCATCACACCCATCATGAATTGGGTACGAGAGTTCTATAACAAAGAATACGCGCCGAATACCCGCGAGACGTTTCGCCGTCAGACTATGCATCAGTTCTGTCATGCGGGTATTGCCCTTTACAATCCAGATAAACCCGATCGCTCAGTGAACAGTCCCAAGGCGGCTTATCAGATTGAACCCGCTACTTTAGCTTTGTTACGAACCTTTGGTATGCCTGAGTGGTATGACAACCTAACAGCCTATCTGGCCGAGCGGGAAACGTTGATCGCCCGTTATGCCAAAGAGCGTGAACAGAATCGTATTCCTGTTGAGATTGCTCCGGGGAGGAAGATTGCTCTCAGCCCCGGAGAGCATAGCACGCTGATCCGGGCCATTATCGAGGATTTTGCCCCACGCTTTGCCCCGGATAGTGTGTTGGTTTATGTTGGTGATACTGGCGATAAATGGGGTTACTTTGACTCTGAGCTGTTATCTGGGTTAGGTGTTGATGTAGATTCACACGGTAAGATGCCGGATGTGGTACTGCATTACACTGCGAAAAATTGGTTGTTGTTGGTTGAGTCTGTCACTAGTCATGGCCCAGTTGATGGCAAGCGGCATGCCGAGCTTGCCGAATTGTTTGCTGGATCGAAAGCTGGCCTAGTCTACGTTACCGCTTTTCCGAACCGAAGTATTATGAGCCGCTACCTTGGCGAAATTGCATGGGAGAGTGAGGTGTGGGTTGCAGATGCACCATCTCATCTCATTCATTTTAACGGGGTGCGTTTCCTTGGCCCTTATGAATGAGTGTACCGTGTTTGGATAGATATTGCGTTTATATCAAATTTGATATATTTTCTTGCTTGATATCGTTTTCTTACCGGCACTGTACTAATTAAGGCGGAGATTATGGAATTTATAGTAACGAAAAACCCTTATGCTTCATCAAGCGATAATCCTAACGAGGCAAATGATAAACATATTCGCGCTCAATTAATGGTGATCATCCGCAAGATGATTCAGGAGCGTGGTTTAAGTCAGGTAAAAGCGGCGGAGCTTTTGGGAACGACTCAAGCGAGAATTAGTGAAATCATTAATGGAAAGCTGGAAAACCACACTATTGATAAATTATTCAATATGCTAAATCGGCTTGGTTGGAATTTTGAATTTAGTTATCACGAAGGTGTGGTGACTGTCGCGGTAGATAAAATAATAAAAATCGCGTAAATACTATAATAAATATCTGGCAAGGATTTTATTAATAAGTGGATTATTTGTTATAAAGTTAAGATCTAAACTATCCTGATAGAGAATATTGAGAAATTATGATCTTTATATTTAATTCCTTTTAATAACGTTGTTGGAATATATTTATTGATTATATTTAATATAACCAAAAGTTATATTTTATAGAGGAATCCGGTATACATTAAACTGTCACATAAGCTGGCCGGTGATTAACTTTGGTATATCGCCGGTTTTAAACGGTCTGACATCCTGACAGTAAGAATGTGTTATTAGAAGATGTATCATCAATCTATGCTGACAATGGGGTTAATTGGGCACATAAACCTGTTTAAGAGATAGGTAGTAAAAGCTTTCAGATTTTCCTATATTACACGTCGTCCCATCTATCAATTGTCATTCCATGAAAAAATAACCTAACGTTTAATTCATAACATCTTATTTTCCAACCAATTGTAAATAAAGTGGTTATTACTGATTATTTATTTGATTCTCTGATTAGTCAGAAAAAGATGAATTTGTATAGCGGTATGATAAAGTATTTTGGTATTAATACGTTGTAGTAAATGTAACATTGTTATATTATTGATTTTTACGAGAATCAGTTAATATTTTTTGTAAATGCTGACAAAAACTGTCACTAGTTTATGAATAATGCTTGTTAGGGGTAATCGTGTTTTTCCGTGAATAGCAATAATATAACCCTATAGATTTCAAGATGCATCGCGACGGCAAGGGAGTGAATCCCCGGGAGCATAGATAACTCTGTGACCGGGGTGAGTGAGTGCAGCCAACAAAGAGGCAACTTGAAAGATGACGGGTATAAATAACGATAGGAATAGTTCAGATGAAATATGCCTTTATTACCGGTGCGACAGGAGATATTGGTTTCGCAATTACAGAAAGATTAGCTGAGGACGGCTTTGAACCAATATTATTATCGCGTACTCCTGAGCGTCTTGATAGTGCGATTGACAAGTTACGCAATAAATATGGTAGTCAATTTGCAAAGAAAATAGTTTGTGATGTTTCTAATCATGAAGATGTTAAAAAAGCGTTTGACCAACTAGAGCTTGAAGATAATAAGCTGGCGGTGCTTGTGAATTGCGCTGGCATTTCTGGTGGCGGTATTACTGCTGAAATAAGCCCACGAACTTGGCAAAATGTCATAAACATTAATTTAAATGGCACTTATTTTGTTATACATGAAGTTTTGAAAAGAAAATTAATGTCATCTGGCGGCAGAATTATCAATATTGCCTCCACCGGCGGGAAACAAGGTGTTATTCATGGCGCGCCTTATTCTGCTTCTAAGCATGGCGTTGTTGGCCTGACTAAATCATTAGGGCTTGAATTAGCGCGTAATGGTTCAGGTGTTACGGTTAATGCGGTTTGTCCTGGGTTTGTTGAGAGTGAGATGGCGGAGCGTGTCAGAGAGCATTACGCCAGAATTTGGGGCACTGATGTGGCAGAGGCGAAAAGAAGAGTAGAGGAGCGTGTTCCTATCGGAAGATATGTTGAACCTAATGAAGTGGCTGAAATGGTTGCTTATCTTGCATCCCCTCTCGCCGGGGCCGTAACCGCTCAAGCGCTTAATGTGTGTGGTGGATTAGGTAATTACTAATCATGGACGGTGTTTCTTTATCCTCTGATTTTTTTGATCTTTGGATTGTAAAAATCGACGATATTGATTTAGCTTCTATTGAACAGTTAATTCACCGTTCCGATATAGTTCGCCATAATCAAATTTGTTTAGCGGATAGAAGAAAAAAATTTATATTTAGACGGGCTGCATTACGTTATGTTTTAAGTCAGTATTTATCTGATTATGAAATCATAACGAATGATAACGGGAAACCTTATATATCCACGGAGCAAGACTTCAAATATTATTTTTCATTGAGTGCCTCAGGAAACTATTGTGCCATCGGTTTTAGCTCAAGGGAAATAGGTGTTGATATTGAAGTCACTCCTTCTAAGGTAAAATTTTCAGAAATTATTGAATCTTTTATTAAAGATGAGGAGCTGGAATATATGCAAGGTGTAATGTTAAAACAACGATCAGGAGTAAGTCCCGGATTTCATAATTATTATCATTTAATGTCATTATACTATTGGGTTAGACTTGAAGCATATATTAAATTATTTGCTTCGACTTTACATGAGAAATTATTGGCTAATAACCCTGATTCTGTTAAAGATATGAAAGAATTAGAAGCGAGCACATTATTGATTCATAATCAGCAATTTGTTTGTGCCTTCTCTCAAAAGAAGGTAATTTCTACACCAAATATCAAGGAAATAAACTATTCCGAAATTATAAGGAACAAAGATGAGTAATATTATTGACTTAAGTGTTCCTATAGATTGTGATTTTTGGGAACCTGAGAAAGTAACCAGGGGGATCGTTGATCATAAAGAGGGCGCCAATAAATTAGGTGAGAGTTACTTGTATTTCCATACCAGTTCATGGTGGAAAAGAGCCTTTGTAAAACTGTTTAAACGCAAAAAGTGGATCATTGATCACAACGATTTTCCTGATGGTATGGGATTATCACTGATGTATTATCACTTGACCACACATACCGGAACGCATATTGATGCTCCCTATCACTATGGGTGGCATGAAGGGCAAGATCAGCCAGCAACCATTACTGATATTCCTTTGGATTGGTTTTATAGTCATGGTGTATTACTTGATTTTAGTCATGATAATCAGTCAATTGATAAACAGGCGGTAGAAAACCAATTAAAGAAAATTAATTATAAAATAAAAGAAAATGATATTGTCCTTATCAATACCGGAGCTGATAAACTCTTGGGAGCAAAATCCTATTTTACTCACTATAGAGCGATTGAAAGTAGTGCTGTTCAATGGTTAGTGGAGCAAGGGGTAAAGATTATTGGGACAGATGCATTCAGCTTTGATCGGCCATTCATAGAGATGATTAACGATTATAAAAGAACCGGGAATAAAGATTGCTTATGGCCATCTCATTTTATCGGACGTGATCATCCCTATTTACAGATAGAACGGCTTTGTAATTTAACCAGTATTCCTAAACCTTATGGATTTAAAGTGTGCTGTTTTCCAATAAAGTTAGAGAAAGCAGATGCTTCATGGAGTCGAGTGGTCGCAATATTATAATAATAATATATAATTATAGGGTAAGACGGGGGAAATATGAGCAGAAAAGAGACTTCAAGATCATACAACTAAATCTAATAACTTGGGCATACCTTAGATGTTTAGAAAAGGTGCTTGAGGTATGAATTGTGCATGGCATGATTTACTTGTATCGAATCCACAAAGATACAGCTCAGTGTAAATTAATAACTAGAGGTAGAGTAGATACGCCGATTTAATCGGAGATTCCAGTGAGCAAGGCGATATATAGGTTAGCAAAAGAGACATTATCTTTGCTATGTTGTTTGGCTATATCGTTTGGTTATATTGTACTGTGAGCGGGTATATCAGCTCTATGATAATAAATTTGTCATCTCCTTTCTGGATGATTTTTAAGAATAAATTGGTTCATTAAGAAAAAGATTAATTATTCTATCCATATGCAGATCGAAGGGAGTTAACTTAGTTTGGTTTAACCTGAAATATTCATATTATTCTTGCAGTTTAAATAGATGAAAGATCAGTGAAATAACCAAATGGGTATTCAAATGGAGTTGTGGTTTGGTGCTTATTTTCAAGAATTTTGGCTAGGAGATAAAAATCAAATATTATATATGATAAATATAAATTTAAAGATAAATAAAGTAGTTTAATATTACTACTTTCAGATAATGATTTTCTTCAATGAAAATGGGTAGCTTTTATATTAATAAAACTTACCTGAGTAAATGTTTATTCTATTTCTATCGAGATAACTATTGTGATAATAAATAACAGAAATGAATCTCAACCGCGTAGAGTTGTGGTGACAGGGCTAGGTGTTGTTGCGCCGACAGGTGTTGGCGTTAATGAATTCTGGAACAATATTCATAACGGTAAATCAGGAGTGAGTAAATATGAGTGGGGAAGAGAAAGATTTGGCTTTAAAAGCGGAGCAATAGGAAAGGTTCACGGTGACGATAGCAATAACAAAGAGTTTGTTCTGAAAAGTGAGCGTAAATATCTTCAATTTGCATTAGACGCCTCAGAGATGGCGATGCAAGATGCGAATTTAAAACCTTCAGACATTGATGGTCGGCGTTTTGGTGTTGCGATAGCAACGGCGATTGCTGATGCTGCGGGAATGGAAGAGTGTTTACTCAGAATCACCAACGGGGGCAAAGAGAATATTCACCCTGATTTAATTAAATCAGAAGATTATGACAGCTTTGATTTTAGTTCAGCTGCAACCTCTGTTGCGAAAAAATATGGCGCATCTATGTCCGTCAGCAACATATCAACCGGATGTGCGGCAGGACTTGATGCATTAGGTATTGCGATGGAGCATATCCGTTATGGCAGAGCGGATATTATGCTGGCTGGTGCAAGTGAAGCGCCACTTTGTCCGCTTTCTATCGGCTCTTTTGAAGCTTTGGGGGCGCTATCATCAAGAGAGTTGGAAAATCAGCAAGCGGCGACCTGTCCTTTTTCCCTTGAGCGGGATGGATTTGTGATTGCTGAAGGGTGTGGAATATTAATTTTAGAGTCTTATGAACACGCTAAGCAGCGTGGAGCACATATTTATGCTGAATTAGCAGGGTATGCATCCGTCAATAACGCTTATCATATGACTGACTTGCCTGCGGATGGAATGGCAATGGCGCGATGCATTGATATGGCATTGAAGGATGCCCAGGTATCGCCATCAACGGTAAATTATATTAGTGCTCATGGCAGTTCTACGGCTCAAAATGATATTAACGAATCAAATGCGATTAAATTTGTTTTGGGTGAAAATGCATTTGGTATTCCAGTTAACTCATTAAAGTCAATGACAGGTCATGCTTTAGCTGCTGCTAATGCGATCGAGTCTGTCGCATTATGTCTGGAAATAGAAAAGCAGTATGTTCACCCAACAATTAATTATCAAACCCCAGATCCTGATTGTGATTTAGATTATATCCCTAATCAAGGTTGCGCATATCCAATTAAGACCGCGTTAAAATTATCAAGTGGTTTTTCTGGTATTCACAGTGTTATTGTTATGAGGGCAGTAGACAATGCGTAGAAGAGTTGTCGTTACCGGCGTTGGTGCAGTACATCCTGATGGCAATGATGTCACCGCCATAAAATCAAACGTCATTCAGAAGTTATTGGGCCAAGAATCGAAAAATAATACGACCGCAAGTTCTATAATAAGAACATTGAGTGATTTCGATGGCGCGAAATATATCAATAACCGCCTAAGACGCAAAATTGATGAATTTTCGGTTTATGGTATCGTCGCCGTTGAAATGGCATTAAAAGCGAGTAGATTAGATGTAGATAAGCTTGATCCTAATCGCGTTGGAATATATGTCGGAAACTGTTTTGGTGGATGGCAACATATTGAGGATGAAGTTAAAGCGCTCCATATTGAAGGCATAAAGGGAATGGGACCTTATGTCGCCACGGCATGGTTCCCTGCGGCGCTTCAAGGGCAATTGTCGCTGCTTTATGGTTTTAGTGCGCAATCTAAAACGTTTTCCACCTCCGATGTGGCAGGGATGCAAGCAATAGGTTATGCAGCGGAAGCGATTTCTAATGGTGTTGCGGAGGTGATGTTATGTGGCGCGTCAGAACATCTTTCCAGCCCGTTAGTTAAAAATTTACTGGAGAAAACATCAAGCCAGAAACACTCTGAGGTTTTTGGCGAAAAACGGCCAGGAGATTTTTCCGAAGGCGCTGCATTTCTGGTGCTGGAAGAGCGGCAACATGCTTTAGAGCGCGGTGCCTCGATATTATGTGAATTAACCGGTTTTGTTGATTATTTCGCACCGGATAAAAATACCAGAAATTACACTTTAGAATATACTGCTGAGCTATTCAACCATAATGATAATGCTGTATTTATTATGGATGGAATATATGATGATGAAAAAGAGATAA
Organism: Photorhabdus hindustanensis; assembly: GCF_002968995.1. NCBI lineage: Bacteria > Pseudomonadati > Pseudomonadota > Gammaproteobacteria > Enterobacterales > Morganellaceae > Photorhabdus > Photorhabdus hindustanensis. The sequence goes on along the minus strand of NZ_PUWT01000020.1, from coordinate 98,404 downwards.
CCAGTAAGGCTTTCTCAAATAAAGAGATAAAAACATCATTTATAAATCTGAGGCCCTATTTGAATAATCAATTTTCAGTCAGTGGCGTGATTGATTCAGTCCTGGCATCATCATTCTTGTCAGAAAATAACGGGGATGGAGAACAACAATCTAATAAAATAAATGAGTTTTCAAATACTAACCAAATAATCATTCAGCGCCTCAGTAACCAAGGTCATGTATGTGCGTTGAGTTTTTCAACTATTTAATCTTTAAGATATTTAAGTACGCGAGGAAAAATATATGAGTAATAATCCAGAAGTAAAAATAAAAACAATTTTATCTCTCTTTCTTAACGTTAATATTGATGATTTCGATATGGATGCGAATCTTTCTGACGCTTATGATATGGATTCTACGGAATTAGCTGATTTAGCAAAAGAGATTGAGAAAGAGTTCGGTATTTCTGTGGTGAAAAGTCAATTCAGTCATTGGGATACAGGAAGAGCCGTTCTTGATTTCGTCTCATCAAGTTTAAATGATAAAAATTAATTGCTAATTAAAGGGAAACAGAAATGAAACTAATCTCTATGTTGTTACATTCAGAGCGTGATAATTTACATCATGATTGTATTGTCACTAAAGATTATCATTATACAAGAAAAGAGGTAATATCTTCTGTTTCCCATTTAATTGATGATTTACGTAGTCGAGGAGTTCAAAAAGGTAATAAAGTCATTGTTATATTTGAACATGATGAATTAGGTGTTTTCTTTTTGGCCGCCGCCAGTGCGATGGGGCTGCATTTATTAATGCCCTATAATTTATCATCAGCAACAATCGATGAATGGATTAATTTTACCAATGAAGTGCAATACGATTTTGTTGTTTATCTCAAAAAAGATAGACATTTTGTTGGAAAATTAAAAGAAAACAACATTAATGTGATTGATATTTCAGATCATAAGATTAGGGTTAGTGATGATACAGCGGAAATTCCAATGATAACTTATTCGCCGCAATCTATTGCTAACTTTATTGTTCTGTTCACCAGTGGAAGTACAGGTAAACCGAAAGCCATTAGCATTTCAGAATCGTTAGTGTGTCGTCGAATTTATTCAGTGACAGAGAAATTAAAATTTACTCAAGGTGCTAAGATATTCATGTCAGGTTTGTTGAATAATACAACGGGAGTGATTTTTTCTTTCGGTTCATTATTACATCAATCAACACTCTTTATACCTGAAGATAGAAATGTAGAGAGATGGCCTGATTATCTTTCTCGCAATAAAATCACTCATATTATGTTGCGTCCAGAGTCAATGAAATTATTCGTTAAATCGACAGCGGAACATAATATCGATCTCTCGTGTTTACAGGTTGTTGCTTATGGCGCCGCGGCTATGCCCCCTAGCGTACTTGAAAAAGGGCGCCAATTAATTGGCTGTGAATGGGTGCAGGGATATGGGTTAAGTGAAACTTATGGTCCTTTCTGTTGGGTAGATGAGCAAGATCATCGTGATAAAAGATATCTCAATTCAATTTATTGTGTTGGTAAGATTGATAATACATTGGAAGTGGCGGTTAAACCCATTATTGGCTCATCTGATAATATCGGAGAAATTATATTAAGAGGAGAAAGTATTATGGAGGGATATTACGATGTCCTTTCTGGGGAAATAACGTCTCCTGATGAGTGGTTTGTCACTGGTGATCTCGGTTATATAGATGAAGAGGGTTATTTAATTTTAAAAGGACGTAAGCAGAATACTTTTATGAGTGCTAACGGACATAGAATTTATCCTGAAGAAGTTGAATCTATTTTATCCCGAATACCCAATGTGAATGTGGCTACAGTTGTTGGTTTTTCTTTTCATGAAAATGGGGTTGCTATTGATCAGCCGGTTGCCTGTATGAGTGGAGAGATATCGAAGAAATCATTAGCTGAAATTGAAGATATTATTTCATCGTTTTTAATGAGTAAATTAAGTCGGGAAAAGTGGCCGGATTGGTTCTATGTCACTGATGAATACTTTCCAAAGAGCCATAATGATAAAATATTGAAATCAGAGTTAATTAAATCAATCGATCCTAAAAAACTATTTACATTGAGGAATCAATAATGAATTATGTAGAATCACATTCAATTATTTGTAATGCTCAGGTAGAAGATGTATATCAAATTGTTTTAAATTCTGAAAAATGGCCAGAAATATTTGAGCCTTGCCAAGAAGTAAAAGCTCTCTTTAGGAATAAGGAGGGTGAAAAAATAGAAGTCAAAGCTTTACTTAACGGTGTTTTAATGCAATGGGAATCAAATCGTAAATTTTATCCAGAAACATTTAGTATAAAATCAAAACTGAATCCCCCAATGACATTAGTTAAAGAAATGGAAACGTCATGGCGCGTGATTAAAATTAATTCCCAGCAATGTGTGTTGTTGTTAGAGCATTTGTATGATCTTGAATCTGAAATAACCGGATTAATTGATGGTGTTGAAACAATAGAGCAGGCGCACCAATTTATTAGTAAAGCTATTGATACCAATTCAGTTAAAGAGCTCAATAATATAAAAAATATCGTTGAGTCAACAGAGGGAGTGGAAAAAGTATTAAAAGGAACGATTACTCACTCAGTTGTATGTGAGGCGCCGGCACAGCAGGTCTATGCTTTAGTTAAAGATGTCTCTTGTTGGACCGATATTTTTTCATTCTGTGATGGTGCGGAAGTTTTAAAGAGATCAGGTAATGAAGAATTGGTTGAAATCAAAGCAAAACAAAATAATAAGGCAGTAAGTTGGCAAACGCGGCGATATTATTTTGATGCTATTTACCGAGTTGATTATGTTATGCCTACACCGATGCCATTATTCAAAACAATGAGTGGCAGGTGGCAAATTATTCCTGTTAATGATCAACGCTGTATTATAACGGTACAAAGGAACTGGGCTTTGTTAGAAGATGTCAGTGGTATCGTTGATGGTATTGATAATCATGATCAGGCCAATTCCTTTGTTATCTCATTTATCAATGATAATACTCGAATGGAAATGGATAGTTTCAAGAGTCAGGTAGAACGTCATAAAAAATCAAATTTATTAACTTTCACAGCAGGATATTATATTCCTCACCAATTTGATGATGTTTATAATATATTTTTAAACATCGATGACTGGAGCAAAATATTGCCGCATTGTGATTCAATAAAAGTTATTTATAATGATAATAAACATCAAGAATTTAATATGGAAGTATCAACACCAAATGGAAATGAGACTTTCCGTAGTATACGATTCTGTGATGCGGATAATTTATCAATTGAATATTTTCAACCAGAGCCTCCTTTAGTATTAAAATCTCATAGTGGTTCATGGAGGATATTCAGTAAAGGAAGTGGTTCGTACATTGTTTCTAGTCATGATGTTGAATTAAATCATGATTTGTGTGCAGTTAAATTTGGTACGGAAGATAAAGAAAAACAGCGTGAGATAGTAAAAAATGCTATTTCAGAAAATAGTAAGAAAATGGTCTTTGCTTGTAAAGAGTGGTTAGACACTCGTATTTAGTAAATTAAAGGAAAATAAGATGAATAATAAAAATAAACCCAATAGAATTTCGCCAGAACTTCTTGCTACTTGTGGTTATTTTATGCCAAGACTATTTTTCTTAAATTCTCAATATGCTCCCCAAGTGCATTGGGGAGATGTTGTTGCAGCATTGAGTGATTTTCAGCAGGAAAACTTAGATTTATCCTCTGAAGAGTTTTGGTATGAATGGATGATTAATTGGTCAAAAGTGGGTGATAGCTATATTTGTATCGCTAACTCGGCTAAAAGCGAAGTCAGCCATGTTCGTGCTTTGAGGAGTGCCGCCGCCTGTTATCATTGGGCAGAATTTATGTATTTCAGTGATAGGAGTAGAAAGGTACAGCTCAGAGAGTATATTCGTTCATGTTTTTTATCTAGTATAAAATATAGTGACTTGCTAGTTGAGCATCAATATATTGTCGTTGATAAATTTCGTATGCCGTTTTTCCTTATATTCCCTAAAGGGTATAAAGAAGAAGAGAATCATCCTTTGCCTTGTGTTATTTTATCCAATGGATTGGATTCAATGACTGAAATTGAAATATTATCTTTAGCTGAGTTTTTCTTAATGAAAAATATGGCGGTAGCTATATTTGATGGACCAGGACAGGGAATAAATCTAGGGAACTCACCAATAGCTATCGATATGGAATTATATGTTTCATCTATAGTTAAATTGTTAGAGGATGATGTCAGAATTAACAGTGATCTCCTCTGCTTCTTAGGAATTAGTTTTGGTGGTTATTTTGCTCTACGCGTTGCGCAAAAAATTGGCGATAAATTTTGCTGTATCGTCAATTTATCCGGTGGACCTGAAATAGCAGAGTTTGATAAGTTGCCAAGAAGGCTTAAAGAAGATTTCCAGTTTGCATTTATGCAAGATAATAGTCGTATGCAATCTCTTTTTGATGAAATTAAATTGGACGTCTCTTTACCTTGTAAAACCAAGGTTTTTACTGTTCATGGAGCATTGGATGATATATTTCCAATCGATAAGGTGAGAAAGTTAGACCAGATATGGGGTGATAGTCATACATTATTATGTTATGAATCAGAAGCTCATGTTTGCTTAAATAAAATAAACGAATATATGATACAAGTTTCAGATTGGGTTAGTGAACAATTTTGGCTTAATGGCTATAAGAAAGGATAACTTATTTTATACTAACTGCCTATTCCATTATATCTCATTATTGTGGACTATTATTTTGTAAGTTAATAGTGAATACGGATAGCGTGCAGGAGTCGCTGCGTATATATAGTACGTGAGAATGAGTTGTATTTCTCCTCTACTAACATGCGTTTAGAAGTTAGCGCTTTTGTTTAGGTATTATCTTGGTTCTCTCTTTTTATAAAGAATGGTAAATGAAATAGTTTAATGGGATGGGCGTTAAATAGGGTTAAATCATAAACATCAGGCTGATAGTAGCTGTTTTTATGGGATTGTAAAATTTATACAGATTCATCAGATTACCGGGATTATTATCATTAGCGGAAAAGATAATTATCAAGAGCTAAATTTTAAGGTTATTAATCAATAGAGATATTGTTATGGATAAATATTGGTTTCACATTTATTTTTAGTGAGCATAATAGTGTATTTATGTAATATTATCCTTAGATATTAATAATCTGATATCAGACATAAATTGAAGATAAGTTAGTTATTATTATCTTCTCTAAAAGATTTTATTTTTTCAACAGAAGTTAAGGTTAAACCTATTTGGGGTATTACCTTTTAGTTCCACGGCTCTTTTACTATGAGTAATAAAATCAAAACATCTTCCCAGGCATTACGAAGAGATATGTTCGAATAAAATAAGACCATACTTTCTCTGCTGAGGTATTAACCGGCAGTGTGAAAATTGACTTTAATATTTGTGTTTTCTTATATCATTAATACATAGTAAGTTTACTTATGATAAGTTATCTTATTGAATGTGAATTTTATTTTTTGTATTAATTAGCTGTATATTAAGCTTTTAAATATTTGCTCTATGTTTGATGCCCGATGCTTACTTCAACCTGGTTTCGGCGTAATGCATAGAACATTTACTCTTGACAGAGTTTGGTAATTATGTAAGACGGCAATAGTATTTTCGTCAATCCAGACAATTGAGGTCTATATTAAATATAGGATTTCGAGTTGATGGTTTTATAGAGAAATCTCGACATTGTTCCATGATAGATAATTAAGAATAAATAGTTATGTTGGGGTACTGACTAGTAACTCAATACTATTTATTCAGTAAAGCCTTATCCTATTTGATTTTTATTAAAATGAGGAGTTCGGAAATGTCAAGAACCGAAAGACTTATAGTATTATTGCAATACTTGAGACAAAGAAGGTACCCTGTCAGTGGTAAATTACTCGCTAGTGATTTAAATGTAAGCTTGCGCACGCTTTATCGCGATATTGCTTTACTAAACAGTCAGGGGGCAAATATAGAAGGCGAGCCAGGTTTGGGTTATATATTACGGCCAGGTTTCATGTTGCCTCCTTTAATGTTTACGATGGATGAGATTGATGCCTTAGTTTTGGGCAATAAATGGGTTATTGAACAGAGTGATGTTGTTTTGGCTAAGTCTGCCCATAGCTTTATATCTAAGATTGCCGCAGTATTGCCGGCAGAACAGCGTGATCAACTATATTCTTCGCCAATGTTTGTAAAAACAGATGGTTATAGTAAAGTTACAGATAATAACTTAATGTTATCTGATATTAGAAAAGCGATATACCATAAATCAAAAATAGTGATAACTTTTATTGATTTAAATAATACACATACTGTGAAGACGATCTGTCCACTGTCGATCTTTTTCAATAATGAGTTCTTTTTAGTTTCTTGGTGTGAATTCAGTCATAACTTTCTTAAGTTACAAGTGGGAAAAATAGAGAAACTGGAAGTATTGTCTGAAAAATATATACAAGATAGAATGTTATTATTAAAAAAATGGAGTGAGAAAGAAGGATTGTCTGATAATAATTTATCGTAAATAGATGATTACAGATGAATAATTTATATAGGTATTTATCCTATACATGTTTAATTGTTATTTCTACTAAATATATAGTTGAAAATATATAGTAGATTCTGATGATTATCTGAACTTTCTGCTGTCATTTATACTGAGGGCTTAAAAAGTTTAGTGATTTTATTAGGAAAGCGCCGCCCTAGAGTGCTAATTGTGAATGGTAGGATAAATCACTTAATTTGGTAATCTGGGGCAACGAACAACATAGAGTGGGCTTGAGATTGTGGATAATAAAGTTCAAGAATTCTTTAAAGGTAAGATTTTAAATCGATTGAACAAAGATCGTGATAGAATCACGATCTTTGTTTTGTCGACTTGCGAGCTTGTCTTTATGTAAGAGTGCTATCGATATTTTCCACATGTGCATTTTTCTTACATAAATAATGAAGTAGAAGAAAAGCTACCATTTCCATGCATCCGGGCTGGTGCCGGTAGGTAATACACAAATGCCAAAATCGCTAATGACAACAGCGACATAGATATCATTACCATAACAATTTAATTGATACCTCCTTCCTTTTGCCGTCCATTGCCAATAATCATTTTTCCGACTTTCTGGATAGAATTCTTGGATAAATGAAGCGGTTGCTGGATGTAACCCATCAACATTGAGAGTACTTGTATTCCCTGAGCTGCTCCAAATCACATCACCGATTAAATTTTCATTGGTAAGATTAACAACGAAAAAATAATGGTTATTAATTTCAAGCATTTCACCCTTTTCTTTTTCCTCAGTTTCTTTCATCTCTGGCTCCTGATTAGTGGATAAAATGGGTGATTATTATAGAAATAACAATAGTTTCTCTGATATTTCTATTTTTATTGCTATAAATGCAATGGTTTAATTAATAATTACGGTAGCAATAGAACCATAATAAATATATTTTTATTTGATATTGTTTTGGTTTGCATGACTTTTTTTGATCTGATTGTCACAGCATTTGATTACTATTCTTGATAATTTATTTCTGTATAATTTATTGACTATAAACTAATTGTATTTATCAGAATAAATCAGAAACTATATATCATATATTTTTATAGTAGTGTAAAAATACAGAATGTAAAGTATATCATCATGAATGTTTTGCATGAATATTAAATTAATGCAAATCGTTATTTCCGGTAAGTTGGATTAAAATGGCAGGTAAGTATCTGAAAAAAATCATGAGAATCTGATATAGCTTGTTCTGTCTCACAATGTGACGTCATTTTGGCGCGCATATTGATTTCTGTTAAAATCGGTGTCAAATTCACCAAATAGTATATTCCGTCGGCTCAGAATAAATCATGTAAGTGAGTAGTGGATATTTATAGCAAACTAATAATTAAAGAACGAATAACCGCAATGCAGTGGGGGTAAGGCTTATGGCCTTTATTGCAAATGCTGCTGTAGCAGAGGCAAAAAGAGTTATTGAACAAAATATGCGCATTCGATTGTGCCAAGAAGATGCATTGGCGTTTGTTCATGCATTGGAAAGACCAGTCAAGGTAAATGAACGTTTCCTTCGTGCTGCTCGTAGATATAAGGAAACAATAACAGATGAAAATAAAACGTTTAGATAAAAACAAACACGATAGAAATAATTTTGACTGTGGTGAGCCAGCGCTGAACAACTATTTGAAAGTAGTGTCGGGGGTAACATGAATAAAAAGAGTAGATGTGATGTAACATATCCCTATGTGAGTCGAAACTTGATCTGACATCCATTCTCGATAGCTGTCAGATCAGGTTTGAGTTCTAGTACAAGTTATTACTTACGCTACGGAGTTTCTGCGTGTCATTCTTCTATAATTTTCTACCCTTCCTGTCATGACATTTTCTATGCCGGATAATATTCCAGAACAATTATGACAGGCCGGGAAGTCTTTATTTGTTTCACCAACAAGTCGTTGTGTAAATATATAGCTCTGACTCAAATGACTTGATATATTTTCTCCCCTTTTAGCAAGTTCAGTGACCATATAATTTAAGGCTTGTACCTCAGCATGCAGGCCCGCAATACCCGCCATTTTAGGTAAAATGTTTTTGTTTTCCTTAATATGCTCTCTGATCCGCTGCTCAATCAGTGGATGTAATTCAATGTCCGATGATTTATAGGCATCTTTTACACCAGATATAAATTTTTCTATATCAGTAACACGATAGCTGCCAAGATCGATATTTGGCCTCCAGCGTTTGGATGTTTGAAGTTTGTCAGGGTGATATTGCTCGAAACCGGGCTTCGCTTTTTCGCTGATAAGTTGCACTCCGGGGAAGGTATTTTTGGCACTTAAGCTACCACTCAAGTTTAAAAATTTATCTTTATAGGTATCGTGATCTATGTTGGTGCCATGACCCATAATACCGGCATGGGCGGCATATCCTTTTAATTTTGCATTTGTATATTTCATATTTCTGGATTTCTTTTCTCTATCTTTTGGTTTCATAGGCTTGAGCGTTGTTTCATTTCTCTCTGTTTCTTGTAATATTTCACCGGTGCTTCTGGTGAAATATTGGTATCTCTTTTCAACTCTTGGATTTTGTTTATACAAAAGTGGCGAAATATCAGGTCTGTTTTGCGGCATGGCGAGATCAAGCCAGTCTAAACTTGAGAGTCCCATATTATCCGCCAGCGTAATTGGGTTATTCATCACCATACAATAAAGATTTAATCCATCGATAGTGCCTGCCGGGTCCGCACTTAGCCATCTTCCCGCCCACGGCTGATAATATCGATAGCCGTAATAATAGAGTCCGGTGGCATCCCGTTCTTTACCGGAATACCGGATCGTTTTGTAACTGGCTTCTATCTGGTTTCTTGCGGTCCATAGCGCTGTACCGCCAAATGGATAGTACTCCTCTTGACTGATGATTTGCCCGTCGCTATCTAACTCAAGTTGGCTGGAACCAATCAGATTATCGTAACTGTAACGTATCTGATTATTGTTGATGTTTTCTGGTTTGCCGCTCTCCCAGTGCAGAATCCGCACTTGCGCGTGACCGGCTTCACCCACTGTAATGATCTGTAACTTTTCTGTTGCAGTAGCACCATTTTGGGTTGTACGCAGTTCCAGTCCTGACAGGTAGACGACTCGTTGCTGCCGGAGAATATCTTGCGTTTGCTGTTCACTGACTTTTAACAGCCGCATCCCGTCGTTGCCATAGCGATACCATTCTACGTCGTTGCCACTGTTGGTGCGGTTATCCCGTTTTACCGGAGTCACTTGTTGTAGTTCACCTCGCGCATTCCAGTTTAGGTTTAGTCCCGGTAGTAATGTCTCCTGATGACCGCCCGCCTGAAACAACGCATCCACTTTGGTTGGATCAGTGGTCAAGGTACTCAGTACCGCACGGTTGCTGCGGTTCGAAACGGTTATGTCTGTGGTGTAATTGTTTTGGTTCGCAGGCGAGCTGTGTCGGATTTGGGTCAGGTTGCCACCACGGTCATAGGTATAAGTACGGGTATAGTTAGTGTAAGTGTTGTCGTCGGAAGTTAGCGCTGGAGAGGGGAGCTGGTGATTCTGTTGGCCTATATTCGCCATTTCGCGTCCGGTTGCGCTGATAAGCTGATACAGGGAATCGTAAGTATAGATATTCTTCGGCACTATTTTCTGATTGCGCCAGAAGCGGGTCGCTTCTGCATCGTTACGGAGACTGATTACATTGCCAACCGGATCATACTCATAACGTAAGTCTTGCAAAGCCTTGGCATCGTTTGAACGACGGGTAGTGATGCCAATTAGTCGCTGGGTTTCCGGTTCGTAAGTGTATTCGGTGATGATACCGTTACCGTGCTCTTCGCGTAGTTTTTGTCCTGCCGCTGAATAGGTTAGGGATTTGATAATCACCTGCTCACTCTGACCTTTTAAGGTTAGCCAACTCCTTTTTAACTGACCGGCTACATCATAAGCCAGACGCTGGATATTTCCTTTGGCATCGGTTTGCGTCAACATAGCGCCGGTGGCATCGGTTTTGCTTTCGGTGGTGTATACATCACTACTTAATCGCTTATCCCAAATCTTTTTATTATCTCCGAACCAGTCTGCTTCTTGACTGTCAGCCAGTAACTGACGGGATTGTGATAAAACCGCGCCGGTCAAGGAAAGGCGATTCAGTTGGATCACTCCCGCTGTGTCGTAGTGATGCACACATTGACCAGCAAGATTTTGGTCTTTTTCTGCCGGTGTGTTTCCAGCCCAGATGAGACGTTCGGTGATATGGGCTGCCCTTTCCTTTGTTTCTTGTTCGGTTACGGATAACAGGCGACCGGGCAGAGAGTTGTCTTCATATTGCCGGGTCTGCTTGATACCCGTTGCAGTTACGGTCAGGACAAGACGGCCTTCAATATCATGGAGAGTGACAGTATTGCCTGCATCGACACTCTCTGTACGCAGGACGTTGCCGGTTAAATCATACTGCCAGAGAAAATTGGGTTTCACCGTATGATCTTTTTGCCTGGCGTCATACAGGCGCGGATCAATACTTTGGTGTAGGTGCCCGAAAGCATCATACTGATGACGGGTGATACGGATATCACTGTTTTCTTTTGCGGTAGTACGGTGATAACGGATTTCGCGGACATTCAACCCACGGTTATCGTGAACCGTGATTGTGGGGGTGTGTTGATAAGTTTTGGGGTCAAAGTTGTTCATAATTTACCTCTTTGTGGTACTGAATAATCGTTATATTGAATAATTTTTTGTCTACATAGCAGCGAATGAACGCTAAGTTCAGTTCTTCCACATAATAAGGGCGGATAATCTTTCCATTGAAATGCCAGTAGCATGCAAGATTTCAGGAAATAAGCAGGAATGACCTTATTCAAAAGCATACTGCTCTGCAACTGAATAACAGTAGCAACCATAGGTAGAAGAGCACAAGTATCGTAGAAAACAGCGCCAGGATCTTTTGCTATCGCTAATGGTTGTTTTTTCTGTTTTGCTAAAAAGGAGAAATAACCTATCCTTATTTAACATATAGTTACGTATAGTGAATATTAACTAGATGTATAGTTATCGATTATAAATGTGAGTTATTTTATTGGTTAAATAATTTTTGATGTTCGTCTATATACGAGATTTGGGTTGGTTAGTCTGACGTCAATCATGACGCCAGACTAACCGGATGTATCAGATTATTGTGTCAGGCACATATTCTAACCACAATCACCGACTTAAATTTTATCTTGTGTATCATGGTGGAATAAAGCTATTGTGCCTGTTATGGTATTGTAAGATACATTCTTAATTAAATGCTCTAATGCAATAAAACATAATTGATTAAATTCACTGGTAACATTTTTCATGGAAAATGATTTTATTGTTTTGTTTAAATAAATATACGGTTTTAATTTTAATTAAATTATATGGATTAAATTTGATAAGGACTGGAGTATATTTTTATATTATTTTTGATGTTTTTTACAGTGTGATTTGTCATTGAGATATTATTGTATACAGTATAAATTACCATAATTATTATCTGGTTTTCTGTTGGGTTTATTAAATAGGAAATTATTTAAAATGAATCGGCCAGATTTAAATTTATATGGAGTTTATATGGGGTTTATTATAATGGTATAAAACACTAAATTTGGTAAGTAATGTAAATTATTACATGAGTTAATATAAAGTAATGAAATGTATTATTGGTTAGAACAAGAGATTAATTTACCATTGTTATTTTTACAATATAAATAATATTTTGTTGTAATTCTTGGTTAAATTGTGAGATGAAATGATTTGGATGGCAATTATAAATATAAATGTGATATTTTCGTTATTATAAATTGGATAAGCATATAATTTTTAGTTTTATATTTTATATATTTGTGATTTTTTAAAAATAAAAACTTTTAGTTTTTTATTGAAATATCATTATATATAATATTGCTTATTGGCAATTCTTATTTTGGTTGTTATTAGAATATCTTATTCTTCCCGGTAGTGATAATGGTTGATAAAAAAATGTTGATATGAATGATTGTTAAGATAAGTAAGGTAATCGTATAGAATAAAATTTCTATCGTGTGCATAGAAATGTGTTTTTTTATTTTAAATTTTTTAATGGGTTTTTCACGTTGATAAGAACTTGACTGGTATTAGTAATATCACAAATTGCTTGTTTTTAGGTGTTGTAAATATCGAAAATATAAATGCAGATGACTAATCTGTTCTTATTATTATATTGTGAATAATTCTTAAAATTGCTCATCATTGCATAGAAATAGACCATATAATGTTTCGCTAGAAATAGCTTACTTGTTGAGAAACAATAAGTTTATTACCTTGGATTTGTTGGCCGTATTCCGAATTGATAGACGTTCCCGGTTAAAAAAATTGACGAAAATAAAGAAGTAACGTTGTTGATTATCATGCTAACTATATAATTGTATAAATATCGTGGAGATCTCAGTATTCTAGTTGTTTGTTAAATGTTACATATTGATTATAAATTCGTATTTGATGAATAATTCCAAATTATTATTGGCGTTATTGATACATGAATAATGATGACTAAATTCGTTGATAAGGTTATTAAATATAAATTCGTTATTATATTATCCTTCATTAAATCATAATTGTTATATTTTTATTGTTTTATTTACAAGGAATTAACAAGATTGAAATTTTTTTCCAAAAACGGTGACCTATTTTTAATTTGGTGAAGAAGTTGTATTCAACTGTCGTTATTTTTTCTTCGGGCTTTACTTGCCGGAGGTTGAAGCAACATACCTATTATTTTAAGGGAGTAAATGCCCTTTTCTTTAATTTCTGGAGATGACTTTTGACCTCTCTTGCTTATGTTGACGCCCTTTGTGCGCTTGATCATCCTTATCAAGTCGATAGTGTTTGTGACCAACTATTTGATGCTGCCATGCGTGAGTTGACGCTGTACCACTGTGAAAATACTCCCGGTTATTCTCAGTGGTTGAAGGCTAATGGCTTGGAAGTAGAAAGACTGGAAAAACTGGACGATTGGTCGCGTTTGCCGCCTATTTTCGCTAATTATTTCAAACGCCAATTGCTAATTAGTAGTACCGGCAGGAATGCATTGGAGTTGACCTCTTCCGGGACAACCGGCCAAAAGAGCCGCATGCGTTACGATGCACGCAGTATACGCGCGGCTCAAAATATGGTTGAACGAATTTTTGAGTATTACGGTTGGAATACGCCGCAACAGCCTTGCAATTACTTGCTGCTAAGTTATGAACCTGCCGGTGCGGTTACGTTGGGAACCGCGTATACCGATCAATATCTGTGTAAATATGCACCGGTAAACCAAGTCTGTTATGCACTGCGCCACAATGGAAAAAGCAATGAGTTTGATCCTTTTGGCGTCATCCGATCCTTACAAGAGTTTGCAGCACAAGGGTTGCCGGTGCGTATCTTGGGCTTTCCGGCATTCTTGTGGTTCACGCTGGAACGGATGCAGGAAATGGGGTTGCCGCCGGTCCAGTTGCATCCTGAGTCACTGGTGTTTTTGGGGGGAGGTTGGAAAACGCACGCTGATAAAGCTATTCCAAGATCCTTGCTGTATCAGCGTTTGGGGGAACAACTGGGTATTCCTGACGAGCGGTGCCGGGATGGTTACGGTTCGGTGGAACATCCCGTGCCTTATGTTGAGTGCCGAAATCACCATTTTCATGTGCCGACCTATGCCCGTGCTTATGTCCGCGATACGGCCAACATGGCGGTTCAACCCTACGGTAAGCCCGGTTTCCTGCATCTGGCGTCACCCTACATCACTTCCAGCCCGGCACACAGTATTGTGGTGAGCGATTTGGCGGTGTTATATCCGGCTGCTGAATGTGGCTGTGAGTTAGCGACCGATTGGTTTGAGTTATTGGGTCGTGCCGGTACCAGTAAAAGCCGCAGTTGTGCGATTGCCGCTTCTGAGTTGATCAAGGAGTCCTGAAATGTATTTAGTGAATGGTAAGGTTATCTCTGACTTGGAACCCGCTAGCATATTGGCGGAATTGAAAGGTAAGTTGGCCGAGACGTTGGCGTGTCCCCCAAGTGTACAACAGGTATTGGCGTGTGCTGAGCGCTTTGTTGATGATCTCGATACTGTCGCGGCTAAGCTCACGCTGGATACAGCCGCAGTCGCCGCGTTACGTCACTTCTGTCATCGTGATGCTTTAGAGGCGAAGTTGCGACACGAATTAGGCGAACAACCCTTTTCTCTGCGTCGCTTTGACTATACACAGCCCCGTTTTGAAACCTGGCAACCGTTGGGATTGGTGGTGCATATCACGCCGTCCAACGCGCCTTTGCTGCCATTTATGGCAGTGTTGGAAAGCTTGCTGGTGGGTAATGTCAACTGGTTGCGTCCTAGTAGCAGTGATCACGGCCTTAATGCGCGGATATTGGCTGAGTTTCTACGTTATGACCAGAGCGGCGCGTTGGCGCCTTATATCTCTGTGTTGCCTTTGCCGTCTGATCAATTATCAGAATTATTGGCGTGTGCTGATGCCGTATCCGCCTGGGGTAGTAATAGCGCGTTGACCGCTATCCGTAGCCAACTACGGCCCGGTTGCCGTTGGATAGATTGGGGACATCGTATCAGTTTTGCTTATTTGGACCCGATGGTTGCTAGTGATGCTGACTATGACGCACTGGCTGATGATGTTTGTCGTTTTGACCAACAAGCGTGCTCCAGTCCACAGTGTTTATTGGTGGATAGCACTGACGAGAACGTTCTACGACAAGTGGTTAGTGCTGTGGCCGCCGCACTGACACGATGCACAACGGCATGGCCTGCTTTACAGCCGGACATACAGGAAGCGGCTGAAATAAGCAGTCAGATGGCATTTTTACAGTTAGATCACACTTTTGCTGATCTTCGCGGTTCGATAGAAGAGGGTAATGGTTGGCGGGTAGCCTGGATACAGCGTCAAGAGCTTGCACCATCACCACTGTATCGTACTTTGCAAGTCCGTCCGGCACCGCGTGCGCAATTGGTCGAGGTTTTGTTGCCGTGGCGTCCCTATTTACAAAGTTGTGCTTTGATAGCTAAAGAAAAAGAGCTGCCGATGCTGAGTCGTCAGTTGTTAGCAGCCGGTGTTAGTCGGATATGTCAGGCTGGAACTATGCATGATGGCTATGAAGGTGAACCCCATGATGGTGTTTATGCATTGACTCGTCTGGCGCGACGCGTCTCCGTCAGCTTGAAAGCAGAACAACTGCCGGGCCATGTCTCATTGGATAAATTGTCAGCTAATCCGCCGGAACTGGCAGGGATTCCGGTGATGGATAAAGCAAAGTTTCAAAGTGGCGGCACGACGGCGAAAGCACAGGTGTTTTTCCGTAGCGGCGGCAGTAGCGGCGAGCCAAAACTGGCGGGTTTCAGTCATCGAGATTATCACAGCCAAATGCAGTCTTCGGCAGATGGCCTGTTTGCTGCTGGTCTGGACCCAGCACGAGACCGGGTAATGAATTTGCTGTATGGCGGTAATTTGTATGGCGGTCTGATGAGTTTCTTCACTATTCTGGATAAATTATCTGTGCCGCATTACCCGATGGGCGGCCCAATAGACGATGATTTTAGCCAAATCAGGCACTTTATTATTACTCAAGGGGTCAATACGCTGGTCGGGATGCCGAGCACTATACACCGATTGTTTGAATGTGAAGAGGCTGCGTTGCGTGCCTATGGCGGGGTGCGCAAAATTTTTACTGGCGGTGAGCATATTAACGAAGAGCGACGTCAGTTTCTGTCCAGTTTTGGTGTAGAGGTGATTCGTTCGGCAATTTATGGTTCCGTGGATGCCGGTCCGTTAGGCCATGCTTGTGCCTGTTGTCACGAGGGCGAATTCCATCTGTTGTCTGATATTCAATGGCTGGAGATCTTGGCTCTTGATAGTGATCAGCCTGTTCCGACAGGGGAAAGCGGTCGGCTGGTGTTTACCCCTCTGGAAAGGGAAGGGCAGGTGGTTCAGCGTTACGATGTAGGTGACTTGGGTTATTGGCTTCCCGCTCTCTGTGACTGCGGATTACCAACGCCGCGGTTTAAATTGGAAGGTCGTCATGGTGCATTGCTGCGGGTGGGGTCTATTTTTGTGAACCCAACAGCATTGTCAGCCGAGCTGGCGTTTCCGGTGCAGTGGTTGGTAGGAAACAACGCCGATGGCGGTGATTACATCCATGTGTTAGCCGATGGGGATGTTGACCAGGTGCGTACACATTTGTTGCAACATAAGATGCTGAACCAAGTTGTCAGTGGTGGATTGCTTCAATTGGAAGTTATTCCGACGCCGATGGGGCAGTTCCGTCGTCACCCGCAAAGTGGCAAAACGCCGCTGGTGCTGGATAGCCGATTCTGAGACCAATAATACTACTTTTTGGGTAAATCATGACACTATCATTACACGATCTGGTTGAATACGTCCGCAATCATTCCCCCTTTTTTAGGGATCTTTACCGTGATCTGCCTCGATCTGGCTGGGAGCTAATTGATCTGCCGTTGATCAATCCAGCTGATTATTGGCAACAATCGCAATCGCTGGAGAACTGGCCGGTGTTAACCGGCCCTGTCAACGGCGGTCATGTTTTTAAAACCGGTGGTTCAACCAGTGATGGCAGGTTGTCGGTATTCAGTTGTAGTGAATGGCGCGCTTTTATACGCGCATTTGGTCAAGGGATTGCACAACAATTACAACCTGGCGACCGCTTTGCTAATCTGTTTTTTTCTGGTGATTTGTACACCGGTTTGCTGTTTATTCACGGTGCCTTGTCCTATTCACCGGTGCCGGTGGTGGAGTATCCGTTTACCAGCTCCGTTGATGATCGGATACTGACCGACGCTATTATTAACTTGAATATTAATGTCTTGGCTGGGATGCCGGTGCAATTGCTGCGTTTTGCCAGTGCCTTGCAGCAGCGCGGCCAGTCTATGCCGGGCGTTGAGCGCCTGTTGTACGGTGGCGAAAGCCTGTTTCCAGAGCAATTGACACTGTTGAATCAGGTATTTCCTAATGCGCGTATTGGTTCAGTGGGTTGCGCCAGCGTTGACGCGGGTCTCATTGGGGCGGCGTCTCCCGATTGTTGTTATGGCGAACATCGGGTTTTTGATACGGAAACCATTATTGAAATTGTTGACGAAGCCAACGGTCAGCCGATTACGGAGCCTGGCCAAAATGGCCTATTAGTTGTCACCAACCTGCAACGACGCCTGATGCCGATTATCCGTTACCCTACCGGAGATATGGCTTGTTGGTGTGAAGCGCCGGGGCAGCCGCGACGCAAATTCGCTTTGCAGGGGCGGGCAGGAAGCGCTCACCGAATTCGAGTTGGTTCACTATCCATTTTTCCTGACCATATTGCGCGTTTACTGCGACAGCAAGCGGGTGTACTCGCTTGGCAGTTATTGCTGAGCCGTCAGAACGGCATGGATAACATACAACTCTTGTTAGCCGGAAATTTATCACTGATGCCATCGGCAACATCAATGCGTCAAGCATTGCTGACGGACCAACCCGCTATGGCAAAGTTATGTGATCAGGGCTTCCTGCATGTGGAGGTCACTTACTGCGCCTTGGAAAATATGGTCACTCATCCTCGATCCGGTAAGTTGGTGCGGGTGGTTGATAATCGTGGTTATAGTGCTGAAGAGAAGGCGGCATGAGCATAAATCCAGTAATGCCATTCATTCGATTATTCCGGGAAGGGGATTCTACCGGTGTTAGTGCGTTATTTCGGGCTGTTTACGGCGAAGATTATGTCTACCCGGAAGTCTATTTACCCACGATGCTTGGCCGCTATAACGCGGCTAAACAGTGGTATTCTGCTGTTGCGGTACAGGATGGACAAGTATTAGGGCATGCGGCGCTGTGGCGGGATGAACAGTGTCCATTAAGCGCTGAATTGGCGTTGATCGCGGTACACCCGCAGGCGCGTGGGCAAGGTATTGCCACCGCATTGGGCCGATATTTGTGTCATCAGGCTAAGAAAATGGGGTTAAGCATACTCACGATTAAACAGGTGTCGTCACATAACCACAGCCAACGTTTGGCCCAAAATTTGGGCTTTCACACGACGGGTTTACTGCCGGATTATGTAACGTCACCATTTGATCAGGCACGGCCGGAAAGCATTGTACTGGGGTGTTTGCCTTTACAAAGCTGGCCGTTTCCAGAGTTACATTGGCCTTCCGGTTGGCAAAGGTGGCTGACATCGGTGACTCAAGTGTTTGGTCAAGAGCCTCTGCAACCGGAGGAGCTGGCTGATGCGGATATCCGTATAACCAATCATGGGCGTCGGTTGGAAGTGTGGATAGAAAAGCAGACAACCGAGCGGGTAAAAGAGGTAGCGGAGTTACCGGCACACAAACTGGTATATGTGAAACTGCCGGTAGGGGAAGGCACTCTCCAGGCGATGGAAATTTTGCAACAGGCGGGATTTGCCTGTACAGGGTTTGTGCCCGGTTATCATCATCGTTGGGAGGCTTTACTGGTTCGCGGGCATAGTAGGAAAGAGTTAGCCTTAAATTGTCAGTTTGCTCGCCGTTTGCACCAACAAAGCATGTTTGCTTGTGCAAGCGCATAGTTTTCCTGCAATGCTCAGAGGCAATCTGGTAAAGCTCATCAAAGCCTGAATAGTTTTGTAGATTGTTGACAAAGTGTTGGTCTTTCGGTCAGCACTTTGAACGGTTAATGATTAACAATTGACCGTGGCTTGCAAAAATCTGTTGTGTATTTCTGCTAACTCGTCACTGTTTCTTAAATTTATTCATGAAACTCACTTTTGTTTAATTTTTGTAATAAAATTGTTATAAAACATAGTTAATTACCAGTATCAATCGACATTATTTCTCTAATTTTCAGAATATTCCTATATATTTTTAGTTGAAATTCATTGCACTATTGATCACTTATTAATCCATAAGTGACAAAAGCATGATGATGATTTCAGTTAGATTCACTCTTCATGTTGTAAGTCATTGGAGAAGTGAATAAATGGCAATAGGGTATTTCCTGCTCGTTGGTGATAAAACAACCTGTGGCGGACAGATTATCACCGGTGATCACACCATGACATTTAATGGGCGGGCAACCGCTCGTGAAGGGGATAAAGTTACCTGTGGCAAACATCCCGGTACTTACACGATTGTCGGTGGTGTATCCGATGTGTTTGACATGGGGCGCAAGCTGGCTGGCACATTGGACAGTGTGAGTACTTGCCCCTGTCGGGCTAGGTTTATCAATTCCGAGATGGACAGCTATGAGAAGCAGGATAAGGCTGCTGACCGGGTTGCCGCTCCCACAAATATGGTGCAACAGCACTTCTCTTCTCCGGTAAAGGATGTGGGAAGCCCGCCCGCAACGCAGGCGCCTCCGCCGCCGATACCGGTGTTTACAAAGTCCTGCCAGCGGGGTAAAGGCTGTACCGATGCCGGAACCGAGCTTGAACCGGCGAATAATTTTGGCAGAATGGCGATATATCAGGTGCCGTCATCTCCCACTCCGGTGACGCCGCAAAAACCAGAACCGCCTCCACAAGAGAAGAAACACCCGCCAGAACCAGATAAGCCGCAGGATAAAAAACTACCGTGGTATAAGCGGTGGTTCCGTGGTGGTGAAGATAAAGCCGAAGCGGCTGCTGCTGCCGTGGCCGCCACTGCCCGCAGCGCAGTAGCGGAAGGGGAAACGCTGGTGATGCGTTACATTGGTGGCGGCGCTATTAGTGCAGGACGTTGGCTGGCGGCACCGAATCCGGTGACAGTTGGGCTAATGGGGCTGTTTTATTCACCGGCGTTGAATCAGGGTGAAGAGGATTACTTAGACCCGTATCGCCTGAGGCAGATAGCGGAACAGTATGGTAAAGCACCAACGCGTGTACGTTTTCGCTGGATCAGCGATGAAAAAAGCGGCAGGATGACGGTTCAGGGATATCACGTCAGCCCGGAAGGTGGTCTGGATAAAGTGCCGGTTCGCATGATGACGCTGAATCGGACCACCGGTAATTACGAGTTCTGGGAACCGGGAGAGACCTGGCCGACAATTTTTATGGACGCCGAGCGAGCAGGAATTCAAGGTTCCAGCCCATACCGGGAATGAAGAACAGCCGTTTATTCCGTCGCAAATAACCGTGTTGCCGATCCCGGATAAAGTGGGCAGCGATATTGAATCGTTGCCGATGCCGGAAGAGAAGGATTTCCGCGATTATATTCTGGTATTCCCCATTCCGAATATGCCGCCGGTGTATGTGTATTTGAGTAAACCTAGAAATGGATTGCCTCAAGATGGACACGACTATCATCCTGCCCCAAAAACAGAGGAAATTACTGGGGTTTCTGGGTTACGGTCAGCTAAGAAAAAAACTCCAAAACAAAGCGGAGGTGGTAAACGAGATAGATGGATCGATAGCAAAGGCCGCCGAATTTATGAATGGGACTCTCAACATGGTGAATTGGAGGTTTACCGGGTAAGTGACGGTGAGCACCTTTGCTCTGTAGATTATAAGACTGGGAAAGAGTTAAAACCCGCTGTCAAAGGACGAAACATTAAACAGTATTTGTGAGGTATATAATGGGATTGAAATTAAGATTGGAGTGGTTTGATAAACAAACAGAATTAGGGGAAGGGTGTGAGTATTCCAAGGATTTTGGAGATAATGCTGATGTTATGGCTAGTGGGTTGGGAATATCAACAGAAGATAATATAAATAACGGTGGCTTTGATGTGGAATCTAAATGGGTGAGCGTTTTACAGCCTCACTTCTGTCATCAAATTGATTTATCAGCTTATGATTATCAAATCTCTTTTGATTATAGAGATTTGTGGTGAATAGAGATTCAGCGGATAGTGGGATAGCGGGCAACAAACCATTATCCGTGTTTAACATAGGTTCTGTTCCACATACGCCAGATTTTGTGTATAAATGACTATCAACGTTGAAGCCCTAATTAATAGTTTGGGGAAAACTTATCAGGAAATTTTTGATGAGGGATTAATTCCTTATAAAACTAAGCCATCAGGTTTCTCTGGTGGTGAAGTGGTACGTCTGGATATGGTAAGAGAGGGAGTTTTTCTGGCGTTTTATCGCGAGGGAAAGCGTTTAAAAGAAATTACATTGACTCTATTTGATGAAAAGAGACCCCTATATCAATTTCCAAATAAGCTACCATCTCCTTTGGTATCTCAAATGTCACGACAGTGGGTTCATGAGCAGTTTGGGGAGCCTGAAAAATCAAAGCCTCCAGAGGTAATAATGAAGCGTCAATTTGGGTGGACTGATTTATATACTGTTTTGGATTTTCGCATACCAACCAGTATGCAGATTGATTACGATCTATTGGAACAAGTGAAGTCAATTGCATTCTTACCCACATCAGAAGTACGTTGGTAATCAACAATGGATGGGAGATTATTTTTAAAAGCCAATTCATTTTCGGGTAGTTTGAAAAATAAAGTCGTAGATGAATTGGCTGAACCGAGAATAGAGGTTATATGAATAATGACTATCAACGTTGAAGCCCTAATTAATAGCTTAGGGAAAACCTATCAGGAAATTTTTGATAAAGGACTAATCCCTTATAAAACCAAGCCGTCAGGTTTTCCCGGAGACTCTGATATATCTCTTAATATGGCTAAAGAAGGGACTTTCTTATCATTTTTGCGAGAAAATAAAGTACTTACTGAGATAACGTTAACTTTAATTAATCACAAACGACCTAATTTTATATTTCCTAATGAATTGCCTTCCCCTTTGATACCGCAGATGTCCCGGCAATGGATTCATAGACATTTTGGTCAGCCTGAAAAATCACTTCCGCCACGAAAAAGGTTAACTAGAGAAATTGGCTGGACTGAGCTATATACCTTATTGAATTTTCGTATTTCAACCAGTATGCAGGTTGATTACGATTTGCTGGAGCAAGTCAGAATGGTGACTTTTTTGCCTACATCAGAGGTGCGTTGGTAATCAACAGATTATGAGTGGTTATTTTTAAAAGCCAATTCATTTGTGAATAGTTTGGAAAGTTAAATCTCAGATGCATTGTCTGAATCGAGAATAGAGGTGATATAAATAATGACGATTAACATTGAAGCCCTAATTAATAGCTTAGGGAAAACCTATCAGGAGATTTTTGATAAAGGACTAATCCCTTATAAAACCAAGCCGTCAGGTTTTCCCGGAGACTCTGATATATCTCTTGATATGGCTAAAGAAGGGACTTTCTTATCATTTTTGCGAGAAAATAAAGTACTTACTGAGATAACGTTAACTTTAATTAATCACAGACGACCTAATTTTATATTCCCTAATGAATTGCCTCCCCCTTTGATACCGCTGATGTCTCGACAGTGGGTTCATGAACATTTTGGTGAGCCTGAAAAATCACTTCCGCTAAGGAAAAGATTAACTAGAGAAATTGGCTGGACTGAGTTATATACTTTATTGGATTTTCGTATTCCAACTAGCATGCAGGTTGATTACAATTTGCTGGAGCAAGTCAGAATGGTGACTTTTTTGCCTACGTCAGAGGTGCGTTGGTAATTAATATATATGATAGGTTTTTTTAAAATCCAATTCATTTTCAGGTAATTTGAAAAATAAAATCGTAGATGAATTGGACTAACTAAGAGTAGGAATTTATACAAATGACAGTCAACATAGATGCGCTAATAAATAGCTTAGGGAAGTCTTATCAGGAAATCTTCGATGAAGGACTAATTCCTTATAAAACTAAACCAACAGGATATCCTGGAGATCCTAATATATCCCTGCATATGATTAAAGAAGGTGTACATCTTGCTTTTAGGAGGAATGGTAAGATTTTATTTGCGATAGGGCTTATCTTGATTGATGAGAAAAAAGATTCATACCAATTTCCAAATGAACTCCCACCACGACTAATTCCTATCATGTCTCGGCAATGGATTCATGAACAGTTTGGTGAACCTGAAAGATCACTTCCGCCAAGGAGAAGGTTAACTAAAGAAATTGGTTGGACTGAGCTATATACCTTATTGGATTCTCGTATTCCGACCAGCATGCAGGTTGATTACGATTTGCTGGAGCGGGTCAGGTTGGTGACTTTCTTACCCACATCAGTAGTGCGTTGGTAATCAATAAAGAGCCTCTTATTTAGATCCTTAGCTGTTTAAGTATGTGGAATTTGACTTATTCACTTCTCATTACCCTCCAATAGGTTATTTGTTTAAAAAAATAATAAAGATACGCGAGTGATCTTCATCATATTGATATAAAAGATTATTTTTCTGCCATTGCCACCGTTATTCATCAATATTCCGGCATATCAGGTATTACCTTATTCAAGACGCGATATTGCAAACTATTGTTAATTATTTTGTAAATTAATTATAAATATACGTAAATGTTTATTCTAAGTAATTATATAAAGGTAAAGTTATTTTATTGTCTGCATTTTGTTTTTTAATGTAAGCAAGTTTTGTGATTTATTATATTTTTCCTCACACATCATCACTGTGTATAGCGCCTTTAGAAGGTAGGAGGAGCTGATGTTCTAAATGCGCATGTTTGATTTGGTCCCTCTTTTATACATAACGATGGTGATTATTTTTTGCGCGAAAAAACCTGTTTCTCATGATAAACCTCAATTCAGGAGTCCGTATGAATCAACTCGCCAGTCCCCTGATTTCCCGCACCGAAGAGATCCACAACTTACCCGGTAAATTGACCGATCTTGGTTATACCTCAGTGTTTGATGTGGTACGTATGCCGCGTGAGCGTTTTATTCGTGAGCATCGTGCTGATCTCGGGCGCAGTGCTGAAAAAATGTATGACCTGGCAGTGGGCTATGCTCATCAGGTGTTACACCATTTTCGCCGTAATTCTCTTAGTGAAGCTGTTCAGTTTGGCTTGAGAAGTCCGTTCTCCGTATCAGGCCCGGATTACGCCAATCAGTTTCTTGATGCAAACACGGGTTGGAAAGATAAAGCACCAAGTGGATCACCGGAAGCCAATGATGCGCCGGTAGCCTATCTGACTCATATTTATCAATTGGCCCTTGAACAGGAAAAGAATGGCGCCACTACCATTATGAATACGTTGGCGGAGCGTCGCCCCGATCTGGGTGCTTTATTAATTAATGATAAAGCAATCAATGAGGTGATACCGCAATTGCAGTTGGTCAATGAAATTCTGTCCAAAGCCATTCAGAAGAAACTGAGCTTGACTGATCTGGAAGCGGTAAACGCCAGACTTTCCACTACCCGTTACCCGAATAATCTGCCGTATCATTATGGTCATCAGCAGATTCAGACAGCTCAATCGGTATTGGGTACTACGTTGCAAGATATCACTTTGCCACAGACGCTGGATCTGCCGCAAAACTTCTGGGCAACAGCAAAAGGAAAACTGAGCGATACGACTGCCAGTGCTTTGACCCGACTGCAAATCATGGCGAGTCAGTTTTCGCCAGAGCAGCAGAAAATCATTACGGAGACTGTCGGTCAGGATTTCTATCAGCTTAACTATGGTGACAGTTCGCTTACTGTGAATAGTTTCAGCGACATGACCATAATGACTGATCGAACAAGTTTGACTGTACCCCAGGTAGAACTGATGTTGTGTTCAACCGTTGGGGGTTCTACGGTTGTTAAGTCTGATAATGTGAGTTCTGGTGACATTACAGCGACGCCATTTGCTTACGGTGCCCGCTTTATTCATGCCGGTAAGCCGGAGGCGATTACCCTGAGTCGCAGTGGTGCGGAGGCGCATTTTGCTCTGACGGTTAACAATCTGACAGATGACAAGTTGGACCGTGTTAACCGCACAGTGCGCCTGCAAAAATGGCTGAATCTGTCTTATGAGGATATTGACCTGTTAGTGACTTCTGCTATGGATGCGGAAGCAGGAAATACCGCGCTGTCGATGAACGACAATACGCTGCGTATGTTGGGAGTGTTCAAACATTATCAGGCGAAGTATGGTGTTAGTGCTAAACAATTTGCTGGCTGGCTGCGCGTGGTGGCCCCGTTTGCCATTACACCGGCAACGCCGTTTTTAGACCAAGTGTTTAACTCCGTCGGCACCTTTGATACACCGTTTGTGATAGATAATCAGGATTTTGTCTATACATTGACCACCGGGGGCGATGGGGCGCGTGTTAAGCATATCAGCACGGCACTGGGCCTCAATCATCGTCAGTTCCTGTTATTGGCGGATAATATTGCCCGTCAACAGGGGAATGTCACGCAAAGCACACTCAACTGTAATCTGTTTGTGGTGTCAGCTTTCTACCGTCTGGCTAATTTGGCGCGTACATTGGGGATAAATCCAGAGTCTTTCTGTGCTTTGGTTGATCGATTAGATGCAGGTACAGGCATCGTCTGGCAGCAATTGGCAGGGAAACCCACAATCACGGTACCGCAAAAAGATTCCCCGCTGGCGGCGGATATTCTGAGTTTGCTGCAAGCGCTAAGTGCGATTGCTCAATGGCAACAACAGCACGATTTAGAATTTTCAGCACTGCTTTTGCTGTTGAGTGACAACCCTACTTCTACTTCGCAGGGCACTGACGATCAATTGAACTTTATCCGTCAGGTGTGGCAGAACCTAGGCAGTACGTTTGTGGGTGCAACATTGTTGTCCCGCAGTGGGGCGCCATTAGTCGATACCAACGGCCACGCTATTGACTGGTTTGCTCTGCTCTCAGCAGGTAATAGTCCGCTTATCGATAAGGTTGGTCTGGTGACTGATGCTGGCATACAAAGTGTTATAGCAACGGTGGTCAATACACAAAGCTTATCTGATGAAGATAAGAAGCTGGCAATCACTAATCTGACGAATACGTTTAATCAGGCACAGAAAACTCAACAGGGCGTGGCCGTCAGTCTGTTGGCGCAGACTCTGAACGTGAGTCAGTCACTGCCTGCGTTATTGTTGCGCTGGAGTGGACAAACAACCTATCAGTGGCTGAGTGCGACTTGGGCATTGAAGGAGACCGTTAAGACCGCCGCTGATATTCCCGCTGACTATCTGCGTCAATTACGTGAAGTGGTACGCCGCTCCTTGTTGACCCAACAATTCACGCTGAGTCCTGCAATGGTGCAAACCTTGCTGGACTATCCAGCCTATTTTGGCGCTTCCGCAGAAACAGTGACCGATATCAGTTTGTGGATGCTTTATACCCTGAGCTGTTATAGCGATTTATTGCTCCAAGTGGGTGAAGCTGGTGGTACCGAAGATGATGTACTGGCCTACCTGCGCACGGCTAATGCTGCTACACCGTTGAGCCAATCTGATGCTGCACAGACGTTGGCAACGCTATTGGGTTGGGAGGTTAACGAGTTGCAAGCCGCTTGGTCGGTATTGGGCGGGATTGCTAAGACCACACCGCAACTGGATACGCTTCTGCGTCTGCAACAGGCACAGAACCAAACTGGTCTTGGCGTTACACAGCAACAGCAAGGCTATCTTCTGAGTCGTGACAGTGATTATACCCTTTGGCAAAGCACCGGTCAGGCGATGGTAGCTGGCGTATCCCATGTCAAGGGCAGTAACTGAGCATGGCAGAAGCTCACTACCTGAGTGGATTTGATTTTTCCGTATGGCCCAATGAGGCTATTTTTAAACCGCCATTTAAGTAAGGCAGATAATTATGTTATCGACAATGGAAAAACAACTGAATGAATCCCAGCGTGATGCGTTGGTGACTGGCTATATGAATTTTGTGGCGCCGACGCTGAAAGGCGTTGGTGGTCAGCCGGTGACGGTGGAAGACTTGTACGAATATTTGCTGATTGACCCGGAAGTGGCCGATGAGGTTGAGACCAGCCGGGTAGCACAAGCGATTGCCAGCATACAGCAATATATGACTCGTTTGGTCAATGGTTCTGAGCCGGGGCGTCAAGCGATGGAACCTTCTACGGCTAACGAATGGCGTGATAGTGATAACCAATATGCTATCTGGGCTGCGGGGGCTGAGGTTCGAAATTACGCTGAAAACTACATTTCTCCCATCACTCGGCAGGAAAAAAGCCATTATTTCTCGGAGCTGGAGACGACTTTAAACCAGAACCGACTCGATCCGGATCGGGTGCAGGATGCTGTTTTGGCGTATCTCAATGAGTTTGAGGCAGTGAGTAATCTATATGTGCTTAGTGGTTATATTAATCAGGATAAATTTGACCAAGCTATCTACTACTTTATTGGTCGCACAACTACTAAACCGTATCGCTACTACTGGCGTCAGATGGATTTGAGTAAAAACCGTCAAGATCCGGCAGGGAATCCGGTGACGCCAAATTGCTGGAATGATTGGCAGGAAATCACCTTGCCGCTGTCTGGTGATACGGTGTTGGAGCATACAGTTCGCCCGGTATTTTATAATGATCGACTATATGTGGCTTGGGTTGAGCGTGATCCGGCAGTACAGAAGGATGCTGACGGCAAAGATATCGGTAAGAGCCATGCCTACAGCATAAAGTTTGGTTATAAACGCTATGATGATACTTGGACGGCACCGAATACGACTACGCTGATGACGCAGCAAGCAGGGGAAAGTTCAGAAACACAGCGATCCAGCCTGCTGATTGATGAATCGAGCACCACATTGCGTCAAATCAATCTGCTGGCTACCACCGATTTTAGTATCGACCCGACGGAAGAAACGGACAGTAACCCGTATGGCCGTCTGATGTTAGGAGTGTTTGTCCGTCAATTTGAAGGTGATGGGGCTAATAGAAAAAATAAACCTGCTGTTTATGGTTATCTCTATTGTGACTCAGCTTTCAATCGTCATGTTCTCAGGCCGTTAAGTAAGAACTTTTTGTTCAGTACTTACCGTGATGAAACGGATGGTCAAAACTGCTTGCAATTTGCGGTATACGATAAAAAGTATGTAATTACTAAGGTTGTTACAGGTGCAACGGAAGATCCGGAAAGTACAGGATGGGTAAGTAAAGTTGATGACTTGAAACAAGGCACTACTGGGGCCTATGTGTATATCGATCAAGATGGCCTGACGCTTCATATCCAAACCACAACTAATGGGGATTTTATTAACCGTCATACGTTTGGATATAACGATCTTGTATATGATTCTAAGTCTGGTTATGGTTTCACGTGGTCAGGAAATGAAGGTTTTTATCTGGATTACCATGATGGAAATTATTACACCTTTCATAATGCAATAATCAACTACTATCCGTCTGGATATGGTGGTGGATCTGTTCCTAATGGAACGTGGGCGTTAGAGCAAAGGATTAATGAGGGATGGGCTATTGCTCCCCTGCTTGATACTCTCCATACTGTTACTGTGAAGGGCAGTTATATCGCTTGGGAAGGGGAAACACCTACCGGTTATAATCTGTATATTCCAGATGGTACCGTGTTGCTAGATTGGTTTGATAAAATAAATTTTGCTATTGGTCTTAATAAGCTTGAGTCTGTATTTACGTCGCCAGATTGGCCAACACTAACCACTATCAAAAATTTCAGTAAAATCGCCGATAACCGCAAATTCTATCAGGAAATCAATGCTGAGACGGCGGATGGACGCAACCTGTTTAAACGTTACAGTGCTCAAACTTTCAGACTTACCAGCGGTGCAACTTATTCTACAACTTATACCTTGTCCGAAGCGGATTTCTCCACTGATCCGGATAAAAACTACCTACAGGTTTGTTTGAATGTCGTGTGGGATCATTATGACCGCCCGTCAGGGAAAAAAGGGGCCTATTCTTGGGTCTGTAAGTGGTTTAACGTCTATGTTGCGTTGCAAGATAGCAAAGCTCCGGATGCCATTCCTCGATTAATTTCCCGTTATGATAGTAAACGTGGTCTGGTGCAATATCTGGACTTCTGGACCTCATCATTACCTGCAAAAACCCGTCTTAACACCACTTTTGTACGTACCTTGATTGAGAAAGCTAATCTTGGGCTGGATAGCTTGCTGGATTACACCTTGCAGGCAGATCCTTCTCTGGAAGCAGATTTAGTGACTGACGGCAAAAGCGAACCAATGGACTTTAACGGTTCAAACGGTCTCTATTTCTGGGAATTGTTCTTTCACCTGCCGTTTTTGGTTGCTACACGCTTTGCCAACGAACAGCAATTTTCGCCGGCACAAAAGAGTTTGCATTACATCTTTGATCCGGCGATGAAAAACAAGCCACACAATGCCCCGGCTTACTGGAATGTACGTCCGTTGGTTGAAGGAAACAGCGATTTGTCACGTCATTTGGACGATTCTATAGACCCAGATACTCAAGCTTATGCTCATCCGGTGATATACCAGAAAGCGGTGTTTATTGCCTATGTCAGTAACCTGATTGCTCAGGGAGATATGTGGTATCGCCAATTGACTCGTGATGGTCTGACTCAGGCCCGTGTCTATTACAATCTGGCCGCTGAATTGCTAGGGCCTCGTCCGGATGTATCGCTGAGTAGCACTTGGACGCCGCAAACTCTCGATACTTTGGCAGCCGGGCAAAAAACGGTTTTACGTGATTTTGAGCACCAGTTGGCTAATAGTGATACCGATTTACCCGCATTGCCGGGCCGCAATGTCAGCTACTTGAAACTGGCAGATAATGGCTACTTTAATGAACCGCTCAATGTTCTGATGTTGTCTCACTGGGATACGTTGGATGCACGGTTATACAATCTGCGTCATAACCTGACCGTTGATGGCAAGCCGCTTTCGCTGCCGCTGTATGCTGCGCCTGTTGATCCGGTCGCGTTGTTGGCTCAACGCGCTCAGTCCGGCACGTTGACGAATGGCGTCAGTGGCGCCATGTTGACGGTGCCGCCATACCGTTTCAGCGCTATGTTGCCGCGAGCTTACAGCGCCGTGGGTACGCTAACCGGTTTTGGTCAGAACCTGCTTAGCTTGTTGGAACGTAGCGAACGAGCCGGTCAAGAAGAGTTGGCGCAACAGCAACTGTTGGATATGTCCAGCTATGCCATCACGTTGCAACAACAGGCGCTGGATGGATTGGCGGCGGATCGTCTGGCGCTGCTAGCTAGTCAGGCTACGGCACAACAGCGTCATGACCATTATTACACTTTGTATCAGAACAACATCTCCAGTGCGGAACAACTGGTGATGGACACCCAAACGTCAGCACAATCCCTGATTTCTTCTTCCACCGGTGTACAAACTGCCAGTGGGGCACTGAAAGTGATCCCGAATATCTTTGGTTTGGCTGATGGCGGCTCGCGCTATGAAGGGGTAACGGAAGCGATTGCCATCGGGTTAATGGCTGCCGGACAAGCCACCAGCGTGGTGGCCGATCGTTTGGCAACCACGGAGAATTACCGCCGCCGCCGTGAAGAGTGGCAAATCCAGTACCAACAGGCACAGTCTGAGGTCGACGCATTACAGAAACAGTTGGATGCGCTGGCAGTGCGCGAGAAAGCAGCTCAAACTTCCCTGCAACAGGCTAAGGCACAGCAGGTACAAATTCGGACTATGCTGACTTACCTGACTACTCGTTTCACCCAAGCGACTCTGTACCAGTGGTTAAGTGGTCAATTATCCGCGTTGTATTATCAAGCCTATGATGCCGTGGTTGTTCTCTGCCTCTCTGCCCAAGCTTGCTGGCAGTATGAATTGGGTGATCGCACCACCACGTTTATCCAGACCGGTACCTGGAATGACCATTATCGGGGTTTGCAAGTGGGGGAGACACTGCAACTCAATTTGCATCAGATGGAAGCGGCCTATTTGGTTCGTCATGAACGCCGTCTTAATGTGATCCGTACTGTGTCGCTCAAAAGCTTATTGGGTGATGATGGTTTTGGTAAGTTAAAAACTGAGGGCAAAGTCGACTTTCCATTAAGCGAAAAGCTATTTGACAACGACTATCCGGGACACTATTTGCGCCAGATTAAAACTGTGTCAGTGACATTGCCGACGTTAGTCGGGCCGTATCAAAACGTGAAGGCAACGCTCACTCAGACCAGCAGCAGTATATTGTTAGCAGCAGATATCAATGGTGTTAAACGTCTCAATGATCCGACAGGTAAAGAGGGTGATGCGACGCATATTGTCACCAATTTGCGAGCCAGCCAGCAGGTGGCGCTCTCTTCTGGCATTAATGATGCCGGTAGCTTTGAGCTGCGTCTGGAGGATGAGCGCTATCTATCATTTGAGGGGACTGGAGCAGTTTCCAAATGGACGCTCAACTTCCCGCGTTCTGTGGATGAGCATATTGACGATAAGACATTGAAAGCGGATGAGATGCAGGCCGCACTGTTGGCGAATATGGATGATGTACTGGTGCAGGTAAATTATACCGCCTGCGACGGCGGCGCCAGTTTCGCAAACCAGGTCAAGAAAACACTCTCTTAAATTAACTTTTAACTAATCCCTCCCACTCTGTTCGTCAGAGTGGGAGAGGTCTGTCATACCTGAAATCAATCTTGCGATCTTTCTCCATTTCATTGGAAGGGAAGCTGTAAAACAAATAAGGAATATGATATGAGTACGTCTGATACCACTCTTTATACTCAAACCCCAACAGTCAGCGTGTTAGATAATCGCGGCCTGTCCATTCGTGATATTGGTTTTCATCGTGTTGTGATTGGGGGGGATACTGACACCCGCGTCACCCGTCACCAGTATGATGTCCGCGGATATCTGAATCAGAGTATTGATCCACGCTTGTATGATGCAAAGCAGGCTGATAACTCAGTAAAGCCTAATTTTGTCTGGCAGCATGATCTGGCCGGTCATGCCTTGCGGACAGAGAGTGCCGATGCTGGTCGTACTGTCGCATTAAATGATATTGAAGGTCGTCCGGTAATGACGATGAATGCGACAGGTATTCGTCAGACGCGTCGCTATGAAGGCAATACTTTGCCCGGTCGCTTGTTATCTGTGAGCGAGCAAGTTTTCGACCAAGAGAGTGCCCAAGTGACCGAGCGCTTTATCTGGGCTGAGAATACCACAGTGGTGAAAGAGTATAACCTCTCCGGTCTGTGTATCCGCCACTACGACACGGCGGGAGTGACCCGATTGATGAGTCAATCACTGGCGGGCGCCATGCTATCCCAATCTCACCAATTGCTGGCGCAAGGGCAGGAGGCTAACTGGAGCGGTGACGATGAAACTGTCTGGCAGGGGATGCTGGCAAGTGAGGTTTATACGACACAAAGTACCACCAATGCCATCGGGGCTTTACTGACCCAAACCGATGCGAAAGGCAATATTCAGCGTCTGGCTTATGACATTGCCGGTCAGTTAAAAGGGAGTTGGTTGACGGTGAAAGGCCAGAGTGAACAGGTGATTGTTAAGTCCCTGAGCTGGTCAGCCGCAGGTCATAAGCTGCGTGAAGAGCACGGTAACGGTGTTATTACGGAGTACAGTTATGAACCGGAAACTCAACGTCTGATAGGCATCACCACCCGACGCGCCGAAGGGAGTCAATCAGGAAGCAGAGTATTGCAGGATCTACGCTATGAGTATGATCCGGTGGGGAATATCGTCAGTATCCATAATGATGCCGAAGCCACCCGCTTTTGGCGCAATCAGAAAGTGGAGCCGGAGAATCGCTATGTTTATGATTCTCTGTATCAGCTTATGAGTGCGACAGGGCGTGAAATGGCCAATATCGGCCGACAAAGCAACCAGCTTCCCTCACCCGTTATACCTGTTCCTGCCGATGACAGTACCTATACCAATTACCTTCGCACCTATACTTATGACCGTGGCGGTAATTTAGTTCAAATCCGACACAGTTCACCCGCGACTCAAAATAGTTACACCACAGATATCACCGTTTCAAGCCGCAGTAACCGGGCGGTATTGAGTACATTAACGACAGATCCAACCCAAGTGGATACGCTATTTGATGCCGGCGGTCATCAGAAGATGTTAATGCCAGGGCAAAATCTGGATTGGAATCTCCGGGGTGAATTACAACGAGTCACACCGGTGAACCGCGAAAATAGCAGTGACAGTGAATGGTATCGTTATAGCAGTGATGGCGTGCGGCTGCTAAAAGTGAGTGAACAGCAGACGGGCAACAGTACTCAAGTACAACGGGTGACTTATCTGCCGGGATTAGAGCTACGCACCACTGGGGTTACAGATAAAACAACCGAAAGTTTGCAGGTGATTACGGTAGGTGAAGCGGGTCGCGCACAGGTAAGGGTATTGCACTGGGAAAGTGGTAAGCCGACAGATATTGACAACAATCAGGTGCGCTACAGCTACGATAATCTTCTCGGCTCCAGCCAGCTTGAATTGGATAGCGAAGGGCAGATTCTCAGTCAGGAAGAGTATTATCCGTATGGCGGCACGGCGATATGGGCGGCGAAAAATCAGACAGAAACCAGCTACAAATTTGTTCGTTACTCCGGTAAAGAACGGGATGCCACTGGATTGTATTATTACGGCTACCGTTATTATCAACCTTGGGTGGGTCGATGGTTGAGTGCTGATCCGGCGGGAACCGTGGATGGGCTGAATTTGTACCGAATGGTGAGGAATAACCCCATTACATTGACTGACCATGACGGATTAGCACCATCTCCGAACCGAAATCGGAACACATTTTGGTTTGCCTCGTTTCTGTTTCGTAAACCTGATGAGGGAATGTCTGCGTCAATGAGGCGGGGGCAAAAAATTGGCAGAGCTATTGCCGGAGGGATTGCGATTGGCGGTCTTGCGGCCGCCATTGCCGGTACGGCTGGCGCGGCTATCCCCGTCATTTTGGGGGTTGCGGCCGTAGGTGCAGGGATTGGCGCGTTGATGGGATATAACGTCGGTAGCCTGCTGGAAAAAGGCGGGGCATTACTCGCTCGACTCGTACAGGGGAAATCGACGTTAGTACAGTCGGCGGCTGGCGCGGCTGCCGGAGCGAGTTCAGCCGCGGCTTATGGTGCACGGGCACAAGGCGTTGGTGTTGCATCAGTCGCCGGGGCGGTAACAGGGGCGGTGGGATCATGGATAAATAATGCTGACCGGGGGATTGGTGGCGCTATTGGGGCCGGGAGTGCGGTAGGCACCATTGACACTATGTTAGGGACTTCCTCTACCCTTACCCATGAAGTCGGGGCAGCGGCGGGTGGGGCGGCTGGTGGGATGATCACCGGTACACAAGGGAGTACTCGGGCAGGTATCCATGCCGGTATTGGCACCTATTATGGCTCCTGGATTGGTTTTGGTTTAGATGTCGCCAGTAACCCCGCCGGGCATTTAGCTAATTACGCGGTGGGTTATGCCGCTGGTTTGGGGGCTGAAATGGCTGTCAACAGAATAATGGGTGGTGGATTTTTGGGTAGGCTCTTAGGCCGGGCTGTCAGCCCATATGCCGCCGGTTTAGCCAGACAATTAGTACATTTCAGTGTCGCCAGACCTGTATTTGAACCGATATTTAGTGTGCTCGGCGGGCTTGCTGGCGGCATTGGAACTGGCTTGCACAGAGTGATGGGAAGAGACAGTTGGATTTCCAGAGCGTTAAGTGCTGTCGGTGGTGGTATAGATCATGTCGCTGGCATGATTGGTAATCAGATCAGAGGCAGGGTCCTGACCACAACCGGGATCGCTAATGCGATAGATTATGGCACCAGTGCTGTGGGAGCCGCACGACGAGTTTTTTCTTTGTAGTCAATATGTTGTAATAAACATTACCGGAAATCTTCGCCCAACATTGGGCGGAGATATTCTATTATCACAGATCGACACGTCAGATTTTAAATTGTCTGGCAGAAAATACTCATAATAGAAGCTAACTCTGTATCATCACCAATATTAAAAGTAATCATAATTTATTTGATTTTTTTAATGTACTTATAATATTCATGGCTTGCTCTTTATCTTTTACCCCCATTCTGAATGAAGGATTTAAAGAGGTTTGAATAGTCGCTGTGACAAGATGAGTACCTTTAAATGATATTGCCATTCGGGTGCCGATATTTTTATGGATTAAAGCATCAAAATGAGGAAAGCATTGTTTATCGTTTTTTATCGCTATTTCTATCTGATCATTACCCCTTTCATCTGACCCCAAATAATCGATTTTATCGGTACAGGCGTGAGTTAAGATAAAATTTCCACCGGATGAAAATGTAAACTCCAATCCCTCTTCTGCTTGTCTGTTTGGCGTACTTTTATCGGAGCACCCTGCTATTACAGAGGTAAGTAATATAGTAATAAACAAATTTTTCATGACTCCAACCCCTCTTATATTGAATAAACACCTGAAATATAATCCATATTTAATTAAAATTGCAATGATGAATATATCGAGATAGATACCAGATAATAAAATTGTGTTTTTAATTTGTTGAGTAATTTAGGTCTGATTAGGGAATGTTACGTATTTGGTACAATTAAGGTTGCCTAATTGGCTTACAACGCAGGTTTATGCAAACATTTTTTATTTTTTGTGTTAATGTTTACAGACGGGTCAGAAAATAGAACTTGTTTTAAACACATCTTAGACGCCATATAATAACTCCTTGTTTTCCATGCAAATTCAGTTAACAGGATTATTTTATGAGTACTTCAAGAAACTGGAATACAAAGCCGCAGCGGCGGGCGTTCATCTGGTCAAACTGGATCAGTAGTTCGCCAGTTCGAAAACCTGTCATTGCTGCGGTCACAAAATGCCGCTGCGTAAGCGGATCTGGCCATGCCCTTTCTGTCGAGTCGAACATGACCGCGATATCAATGCGGCGCTCAACATCCAGCGCAAGGGCATAACAGAATTACAGGCGGCGGGACTCGTCGTTTCTGCCCACGGAGGCCAGCGTCAATCCATCATAAAGACGGTGGCGGCCTGAGAAGTGGGAAGCCTCGCCGTTTTTTACGGCGGGGAGCAGTCACATAACGATATCGACGATCTATTGGTCGATCTAAAAGTAATGAACCAGTTGATCCGTTCCCAAGGGTTTGGTGCTAAGCATGATTAAAAAGGCTGAAAAAATTGATGGGAATTATTGCATGAGCTTGTAAATAGATTTTGCCATTGCCTGTTTTTGATATATTCAATCATCTCAGGAAAGATGAATTTATGAACGAATAACCGTTGCAGGCATTGGCTACTAAGTTGGCTAAAAGTCTTGAAAAAAACTGGAAAGCTTTAGCCAGCTTTCATGCTTTATATAGCCAGCAAATTCAGATCGTGCTTAATTGCTATCGTTATCCATATCAATCCTGTGTGAAGCATTTTTTGAACCCTATAGGTATTTAGACGTCGAAGTGTCTATAAAAAAGTGGGTGCAATTCAGTAGTTTATTTCTTTATTATACAAAATTTCTAATTATTTAAGCCGGTTTTTTGACGTTTTTTTAGCTATTGTTTGCAGTTAATGTCCAGGTATATTGAAGTGTTAAAGTGGGTTTGTTATTTTATTGTTGCTCAAAAGTTATGGGCATAACAACAAACCTATTCAAATGAACTTATTCAAATGAACTCATTTAATTGGAGGGTATCATGCTAGAAGACACCAATGCAGTAATGGAAGACAGCGATGTAGCCACCAATCAGATGGAGGCTAGTGTCGACGATCTCGGCTTGGAAGTTGTGGAAGACATTCCCCAAATTTCAGTATCCCGACCTGTTCGGCATATTCGTCAGATTCAGCATTAGGCAAATATAATGTCTGATGTGATTCAAGATAAAGCCTTGATTCCATCATCGTCTATACAGCGACTGGAGCCACTTTATGAGCACATCTGCACTCATGAATCCTCCGTCGCTTCTTATGAATATGATCCTATTAAGGCACCGTGCAAAATGGCCCCTCTTCTGTTGAAGAGGGTTTTCGAACCAGCAGTTTTTGATGATGCTTTATTTTTTGATTTGTTCTCCAGCATGTCGATAGAAGCTGAACGGGCTATCAGTGGTTCGTTGCGGTTGTATATCGACGGCATGCAAAGCCCTCCGTACGAGAACGAAGTTTTGTATAATCAACCTCATATGGGAGAGACGTTCAAGGATTATGTATCCAGAGTTACCGATGGGCGCAAGTTCGGCATTATTGTCAATGGCGCTGAGCAATGGTCCGATCAATTGGCTCGTATGGGGGCTTGCGTTTTTGCACCTATCATCGAAGCGCAAGGTGCTGGGCGGAGTATGGTTGAAGTGACGTTGTTTATCGGCAACTACGGCTATACTCCTTTTGGCATTCACATTGATGATCCTTATACCTCAGTCGTTCACTTCCATACTGGTCCTTCGGCTAAGGGGATGACGCTCTTTAGTAAAGAAGAGTTTCATCGAATGAATGGAGAACGAAAGAATTGTTTCCATCCGGAGCGTTTGGTGCCACATGGCGAGACCTTTGTCATCGAAGCGGGTGATGTTTTTTTGCTGCCGCCACATTGGTACCATATTGGTAATACGGATAGTTTCTCAATCGGTATCGCATTTGCGGTATCAAAATATCCGGACGCCAAGGTGACCGAAAAAATTCTTCAACATGCTATTACCGAAGAGCACCTACGAGGTTCTATTGATGAGGTGGTCAAGCGGGCCGAAAAGAGTGAGTATTCTCAGGCAGAATGGTTAAGGCGAATATATGCTGAGAGTATGGCAAGAGCTTTAAGCCGTCGGCATCTGCGTTATTCCTTTGTTCGTTTTCAAGACCATGTGATGACGCCAGATACCCGTTTGATTCGCGATCCGGATTTTCCACTGACCACTATCGAGGTGGATGAAGATTTGTTGGTTTTTGTCCGCGGGAACCGCATTCGCCTTGCTCGAAATGAAGTCTGTGCCAGATTAATGAAAGTTATTCCTGATACACCATTCAGTGTGCGCGATCTGTATGAGAAGCTTGACGGAAGAGTATCGCTGGATGCATTGCTTGTCACCGTGGGGCAATTGCGCAGGCTAGGAGGATTGCTGCTTGCCGCGTAGGGCCTTGATGAAAAGGCGTTGATAGGTTCATCTTCGCCATCCACATTTTGTGCAATGAGTGAGATGATGTCTTATGGATATTGATCGAAACTGGGCACTACAACTCTTGGAAGCTTCAGAAGGATTGAAGTCGCCCGCGCATCTGAAAGCAATCATGCCTGGTTATGCTCAGGTTCTGGAAGTGGTGAGCCAGATGTTCACCCGTTTTTCTCAGTTTGAACAACCTCGTGTACGCTCTTGGGTTGGTGGAGGACAGCGTTACACCATCACGGATGCCCTGATATCTTTAGCATCGCGGACCGATCTGACATTGAATCAGCGTTTGGCTAAGGCTAATGAAAGTGCTGAGTTTTGTGTCACATTTAACGGTTTGAATGCCTGGAGTTCCTTCTTTGCTGAGCAGATGCAAAAAAACATGCTGACGCCTCTGTTCGAGGCCATCGGGTCTGCACCCGACTGTGGTGTTGATTTCTATGCGTTTTTTGGCAACTACGGTTACACGCCGTTTGGTGTGCATGATGATATAGACCAATCCTTGCTTTGGCACCTAGGGCCAGCGAGTAAAATCGCGTTTGTATGGCCTCGGGATAAGTACATTGAACTGAGTGGAGGAACGCTATCTACAACGGACTATGAAGCACTTCTGCCTCACGCGCTGAGGTATGAGCTACAACCTGGCGATCTCTTGTTCATTCCGATGGGGGATTTCCATATTCTCGAGACGCGGCAGTTCTCAGCAACATTAGGGCTCACGCTGTTTCCTGATAATGTGCAGCTTGAGAGTGCGGAAGGTTTACGTTTATTTGCGCCGGATGCCAAGTCGTTTGCGGCAGTGGCTGAACAACCTATCTCTTTGCAGGAACTGGTCCAGCTCAGGCGTTTGGCAGTGCGTAGCAATGGTTTCATCATAACGCCGCCCGAGTTGAGTACGGTGATGGTTGCTCCAGTGGATGAGGCAGAGTTGCGTCGCAGCACTTTGCGTATTCACCCATGTTGTCCTTTGCTGTGCATGAGCCTCGGCAGCCGACAAGCATTGCTGGTTAGGCGTAGAGTGATTTGGGGGCGTCCTAATGAGCTCTTCAAAACCCTGTGTGAACTGTTGAGCTCTGGCGAACGGGTACCCTATGAGGTATTGGAACGCAGTGTTACAGGGAAGGTCAATTCTGCGGCTGTGGCTGAACTCGTCAGGACGATAGTTCGCTTGGGCGGCTTGCTAATTGAGCCCCTATGAGGATTCTAATGCAATCTATTTTTCAATTGGCCTGGCGGCATAGCATTGCTCGCCTGGCCTCTTTAAATATTGCCAAGCCAAAGGCGATCCCGCTTGAACAATCAGGTAACCGTACATATCAGTATATTCGTGCAGCGATCTTGGCTTGTGCGCCGGTAAGTACCATTATCATGATTGTGGCTACCGTGTTGGGAGCGATATGTAATGTTGGTCAGTCCTATGTATTGGGCGGGTTGACCGAGCTTGCTTTGCAAGGTCAACGGGAGCAAGTGGTGATAATGCTCGCCATTATTATCTCGCTTTGGGGGACTGCGCCACTGCTACAAGCTATTCACAGTCTGGCGTTGCTGTACTCCAGTCAAAATCTGCGTATTGGCGTGACAGACCACCTTACTACTCGGTTGATGCATGCTAAACCGATGAGCCTAGCGGGGAACTCCGTTGGTAATCTTGTCGAACGTGTTGAGTTGGCTGCTAACAGTCTGCAAAGCGTTGTCGGTTTGGTGGCGGAGATAGTGGTCAAGTTGCTCTCTGTGGCGCTGCTTACCACTCTGGTATTGGCTAGCGTATCAGCACCTATGGCAATAGCGGCTGGGATCTGGATGATAACGGCATTACTACTTTCCAGCTATTTGGCTTATACCGGTATGAATATTGTTGAAGATGCCAGCGATGCGCATGCCAAAGTGATCTCAGATTTGGCGGAGATAGTGACTAACGTACCTTTGATCAGGAGCTTTGTTGCTTATCGCTTAGAGCGGCATAATTTCGGTCGCGCATTGCGACAAGATCTTTATGCTTGCCGACGGGTACGCAGTTACTGGGTATTTGTTTTGCTGATTGAAAGTACCTATAAATGGTTATTTGGCATTGTGACTTTGCTCTATATTGGTTTGCAATATGAGCAAGGTCAACTGACACTGCCTCAACTAATCACGGCCAGTTCCCTTATTATCGCACTGTCTTGGCACTTCGAATCCGTTGCATTTCATTTTGTCGATATTTTTGACTCTTTGGGAGTGCTGCGGTCCAGCTTACGAGAGTTATCCTCAATTCCAGTGGACATTGAGCCAAACGAGCCTTCACCAGTATTACCGGTACCCGGACAAATTGTGTTATCCAACGTGTGCAGCAGTTATGGTGCGACACCTGTACTTCATGATGTTAGCCTGCGTATCGAACCGGGTACTAAAGTAGGCATTGTGGGGCCGTCTGGATCAGGAAAGTCGACTCTGTTAGCTGTGTTGCGTGGCGATCTGGTACCGGATTCCGGAACAGTGGAATTGCATGGGTTGCCTTTAGCCAAGTTTTCGGTGAGCAGTTTGCATCGAGTGTCGAGTGAAGCTTTGCAATCTGCTTTGATGTTCAACCGTTCTGTACGGGAAAACGTAACCTATGGTTCTGCTGTCAGTAGTGCTGAGGAGGTCTCTCATGCGCTGACAATGGCGCAAGCTATGATGTTAGTGGAAGGGTTGCCTCAGGGCCTGGATACTCTAGTCGGAGAGCGTGGTGCGTCAATTTCCACCGGTGAACGGCAGCGTCTGAGTGTTGCTCGCGCTTTGCTTAAGAAATCCCCATTACTTATTTTTGATGAAGCAACGTCCTCGGTAGATACAATTTCCGAAACTCATATCCTTAATTATTTGCTCGATAAAATGCCAGAACGTACGGTGGTAGTTGTAACCCACCGTGTTGCGACATTGAGTCGCTTTGATCTGATTGTGGTCATGGAACAAGGGCAGATTATCGATATGGGGACGCCGAGTGAATTGGAGGCACGCAATGGCCTTTTTCAGCGTTTACTGCATCGTGAAGACCAATATGTGCCGGAACTAACATCAATGGGCCCTAAAAATGAGTGAAATGATGTTGATGTCACCTATTTTGCTAACGGGAGTCACTTTGGACTGGGTTGCTCACCGGCGCTGGACCTGGGAATTCTTTGCAGGGATGAAGGAGCAGAAGCTGGCACTGAGTAATGCAAATGGAGAGTTCGAGGTTGAAGTTCCTGTATGTGAATATATTCAGGCTTTGAAAAGCGGTGAAGGACGGTTGGCTAACTTGTATGCTTCTGGATGGAGATTCTTTGAGCATAATCCAGATATGTTGAAGGACTTCAATGAGCCTATACCCGCTGTTGGTGATTTGCTGCAAAGTATTCCAGAGAAGCTATTCAAGCCTCTTCTATGGATATTCATTGGTGCCGATTGTTCAGGCACTGCTCTCCATTACGATGTGTTGGAAACTCATGCATGGCTGGCCGTGATTGAGGGCAAGAAGCGATTAGCCTTACATGCGCC
This sequence comes from Photorhabdus hindustanensis, assembly GCF_002968995.1. Classification (NCBI taxonomy): domain Bacteria; kingdom Pseudomonadati; phylum Pseudomonadota; class Gammaproteobacteria; order Enterobacterales; family Morganellaceae; genus Photorhabdus; species Photorhabdus hindustanensis. The sequence continues at coordinate 56,483 of NZ_PUWT01000020.1, read as the reverse complement.
GGCTTGTTGGGACCATGAGTATGAGCAACAGAGAGCCCAAGCTTTACAAGTGCTTGAAACCCGTTACGACCAGGGAGAGTGGCGCTACCTAGAGGTCAACAAAGGCGATTTGTTATACATTCCTGCAACTTGGTGGCATGAAGTAGTGAATGAAGGGCCAACTATTAGCTTGACTAGGAATTTTGTATCACCAGAAATTGCTTGTAAAGTAGCCAATTGCGCGCGAGCTCTAGAGTTTCACCAATTGCTCCCTTGGTTGGAAGGAGGGATGACCCCATGAAGGATCGACCAAACCTTAGATACCGTATTCACCCTGGGCTGCGCTACGATCCTATTGAACCTGGGCGTATAGAGATCAGTATTCCCTTGGGAACTAAGCGACTGCGTGTGTCCAGCAAAATAGGATCATTATTGGAACAGATAAAGTCAGAAGCGGTTCTGACCGGAGCGATGATAGCCCAGCGTTTGGGGCCCTCTGTATTTGAGGCTATGGTGAAGTACCATTTTCTGTTTCCGGAAGAGTCGAGTACTGCTTTGGAAGGCGGGCTTTGTATACCTGTTCCGGAACCGGCGGGACAGTCAATTAGCGTCTTTGATCTTGATGAACTCCAGGCCGATGATGCCGTGTTATTGCATGCTCCTATCCTGACGACAACGGGAGGAGAGATATCGGTTGCAGGTGGGGGTCAGCACGTACGTTCCCAGTTGGTACAGTGTTTCAAACATCCTCTGGGTACCGCGGGAAAGGGGGTTTTACTGGATCTTGATTTCGGTACTCGGTTGGAGCCAGAACATCTGCGTTTATTCGATCTCGGTGATGTCATATACCGTCCTAGTATGGATAGTGCAACCGATGTTGGTGAACGGCTTACCTATGTGTGCCGTAATATTGTGGAACGGGATGCGTGTCCAATTATCCTGGGGGGTGACCATGCCCAGGCTTTCTACAGCATAAGTGCTTTAGGTGAACGTTATCCACGTCTGGGGGTGTTGCAGTTTGACGCACACCCTGATTTGTATGCTATGGGAGCTCCCTGCGATTTGCAGCTTAACCATGCTAATGTCATGCACTGGGTTCGTCGAATGCCGCATGTTGTATCAATTTGGCAGGTTGGTATTCGAGATTATTTTTATCAACCGACTGAGAACCTCCAATTAGAAGTAGATCCTAAGCTCTATATACTTTCGGCTTTTGAAGCAGAAACAGCGGGCTATGAGCGCCTATTCAGGAATATGGATCGCTCTTTACCTTGGTTCATCAGTTTTGACGTCGATGTGCTGTTTGGTACAGAGGTACCGCAGACAGCAACACCTGTACTGGGGGGGCTGAATTTTTATCCTTTGTTGGCTTGCTTTGAACGGTTGTTAAGCGAGTTCCGTATTGTTGGTATGGAGTTTGTCGAAATCGGTGATGCTTCGCAAGGCGCCCACGGGACAGCCGCAGTGGCTGCTCGGTTGCTTAGTCGCTATCTCTTCCATTTGAGTAAAGCGATGGTAGCCGACCGCTGTATCTATTCACCTTTTCATCAAAGTGAAAAATAATACATCAGTTTGTTTGGACGATTGATGGAAAAAAACCACGATAGGATGGTTTTATGGGCTTAAATTACATCTGATAGTCAATCATCAAGGCGAAATCGTGGCAGACAAAATCACCGCAGCCAATGTGGCTGGTCGCAAGCCTGTTCGTGAATGAGCAGAAGACCGGAGATAAAGGGTATATCAGCCAATCCCTTATGAACGAGCTAATGAAGCGTGAAGTCACTTTCATCACTTCAATGCGTAAGAAGATGAAAACCTCAATATTTGTGGTGTGGGATGAGATGATGTTATCAAAGTGTTTTATAGACGCTGAGATCGACAAACATGATGAAGAATCACCACATTGCCCGCGCTATCGGGGATGCGGGCTGGCATGGCTTCATCATGAAACTGAAATACAAAGCCGCGGCGGCGGGCGTCCACTTGGTCAAACTGGATCAGTGGTTCGCCAGCTCGAAAACCTGCCATTGCTGCGGTCACAAAGTGCCGGAAATGCCGCTGCATAAGCGGATCTGGCGATGCCCTTTCTGTCGTGTCGAACATGACTGCGATATCAATGCGGCGATCAACATCCAGAGCAAGGGCACAACAGAATTACAGGTGGCAGGACTCGTCGTTTCTGCCCACGGAGGTCAGCGTCAATCCGTCATATCGACGGTGACGGCTGAGAAGTGGGAAGCCTTGCCGTTTACGGCAGGGAGCAGTCACTTGTGTGATTGTGATATCAGACATTTGTTACATTCTCAGATGAATTGTTCTGCCAATAAGAGTACCGCGATGATAATCATCACAGCGCCGGATACCCGACTGACAATGTGCGCGGCCTGTGGGCGGGTTTTTAGGATTGCCCGAGAACCATACCCGACTATCAGATAAATTACACCACAACTTAAAATGTGAAGCAGGCCCAATGCCATAATTTGTACCGGGATCGGCCAGCCGGCTGTCGGATCGGTGAACTGCGGCAACAGTGCCAGGAATAGCAAGGAGACTTTCGGGTTCAGGCCACTGACACAAAGTCCCTTTATCGCCCATTGGGACCTGGAACCTACCTCCCGCTCATCGCTTGTTGTAGGTGCGGAAGGATGACGGATCATGTTAATGCCGAGCCACAGCAGGTAACCCGCTCCGGCTACTGTTAACACTGTCAGAGCGACTGGCGTACCAGCAACCAGTGCTCCCACACCGGCTGCCACAACAATTGTCGCAATGAGGTGCCCGCATAGTAGTCCTGTGACCGCAGGAAGTACTACACGGCCATGCATACCAGCAGATATGGCGTAAGCCCAGTCTGCCCCTGGAGTGATGATAAGCAGAACGGAGATAACCCAGAATGCAGCAAACAGACTTAATTCCATAGTTTTATTCCCCAATCAGATTGCAGGGTTACTGCTTCTACAATCACAAGTTGTAACGTCTTCCAGTCTGAAAGATTCCTGCAACATGAGTAAATATGCATATTATTTCCACCTTATATATTTTCCGGATTATCATTTTGATGAAAGATATAAGTACATCCGGGCTGTTTACATCAGTGGAAAGAATATCCTTCTATCGTTAAAATGTGCTTCCAACTTTGGTTATTTTGATGCGAATAAAAGAGAGATCCTTCCAAATGGATAAGATTGATCGCAAGATTCTTGCTGAACTACAGGCGGACGGTCGTCTTTCCGTGACCGACCTTGCTGAACGGGTAGGACTTAGCCTTTCACCATGTCATCGCCGGGTACGGTCACTGGAACAATCGGGGATTATCAGGGGCTATCGTGCCCACCTTGATCCCGCCAGCCTTGGTTTTAACTTTTCCGCGATTGTGTTCGTAACCTTGCGTGAAGGGGACAGGTTGGCAATCAGGTCATTTGAAGACGCCGTTACGGAAATACCGCAGATTATCTTGGCGCAAAGGCTTTTCGGTGATCCTGACTATCTCATGCACGTCGTTACTCATGATCTGCCCGCTTTTCAGAAGCTCTATGACGAACGGTTGTCTAGCATGCCCGGCGTTCAGCGCCTAATATCTACCCTCGTCATGAAAACCGTTATCCAAGATCGCCCTCTTCCGTTGACATAGGCATTTAAAGGTTATCAATGAAAAAAACGTGTCAGATTTGTTCGGATGATTAATTTGATAAACCGCCATATAAATATTCGATAACTGACAGGGAGGTCTAAAATATTTCTTTATAATATTTTTAAAACTTTTTTTGTGATGAAATATTCTTTTTTTATTATTTTGAGTGTTGATTAGGAGGAAATACAGAATTGCTTATCAGAGAGATATACCTGGTTCTCTTATATTCCTCTTGCTGTGTTTAGACATGGGCGTTATATCGCTATTTTTTAGGAAGCACTCTAAATAACCGCACCAAAATAGTAGAGCATTTAAGAGAATTACCTTCCTATTTAACTGTTTTGATCCACCGTAAAATGCAAAAACTTACCTAGAAAAACCTGATATCAATAATAGAGATATCAGGTAGAGCATTAGGGTTGGTATGAAAGTCGCGACTCGTACTTATTTAACGCGAAAACTCACTTGGGATTTTGACTCTAACGGTAAGAAAGTAAAACCTATGACTGCAAAATTTGAACGATTACAACAGCTCGCCAGACACGTCGACTTTTCGGCTCTTATTCCCCCTTTGCTGGCGCTTCCTGCTGATGAGGCGCTTGCCATCACGGAGGCTTCTCCACATGTTGATGTTGCTTTGCTACGCACCATCTACAACAAACATATTACGGAGCATCAGGATTGGATAAAACAAGTAGAAGAAGTCTGTGGCCCGCCTCCCTGGATTGTTCGTAGCGCAGGTCTGGAAGATGGTGCAATTTTCGTTAATGCAGGCGGCTATGCGAGTGTAATTTGCCGTCATACAGCAGATTTTGCCGATACTGTTGCGGAGGTTGCCTTTAGTGGGTTTGAATCTCAAGCTATTGCACAACAACGATTAATCAATCCTGATTATCAACCACAGCCAATCACCTGTTTCGTTCAACGGTTGATTGAAGGTACTCCACCCAGAGTGGAACCTTTACAGGCGCCCTATCTGACAGCCGATGCATGTCGTAGTTTGTATAAAATTATCAGTCAGTTGCATCAACATTTTTCTGAAATTGCGTTGGATACTGAGTGGGTATTGGAAACAGATCATGGCTTGGTATCGGCCACTGGACTGACTTTGGCCGCTTCTGATGGCGTCCGGGGAGAACTGGCGTTTGGTTTTGGCTTTGCGGCAGCACAATCACCCGGATCAAGGGTAAACTCAGTCGCCTATCATTGGCCGACGTTATCCGCTCCCTTATGGTATGGCACACGATTACGTCAGGTGCACGTAGATAAACTTTGGTTAGTACAGGTGCGCCCGGCCCCCGGTTACACGCTTGAACGTCGTGTTCAACGGTTAACCGCCGAAGTACGAACTGAGCTGGCGCGTTGTATGCGAGCAATACCGGTGACAGCACTACTGCCTCCTTCGGTTCCTTCTTTAGGCAGCTTCCTTTGTGCATCGACATTGGATGATGCTTGGTCTCGTTACCTATGTCTCCCTCCGTCTGTGCAAACGGCGCTTACTGCTGTCTTCGTTGAGTCTGGAGTGGCTAGTGAACACGCCGGCATCATGTTCCGCCAACAAAATTTGCCGGTTTTTCTTGCCCAACTAACGGATATACCCGCTGTTGCTTGGGTAATCATTGATAGTATGGGGGAATTGGCCTACTTTAGTGCACAAAAGCCGTTTATCGAACTGAAAACGGAAACAGCCGAATCGGTTAATTTGCCTGTCTCAGTACAACGTGTGTTTGACGACAGTGAATCCCTGCTAATAACCGAGCTTACATCTCAACGTGTTACCGATATTCTGCAAAATGCGTTAACTGGCTTACCGATGTTAGCGGAAAAGAGCTATACCACACTTAAACAGCACACGATTTTCCCAACCGACACTTGGTTGCAAAATGGTAATGCTGTCCGAAGCCCTAGTTTAACAGGTTGGCTCCTTGCACAGGCAGGAGAGAGAGCGACCAAGTTTTTACCCTCTGATTGGCCGACAACGGATGCAACGGCAGATTATCTCTGTGCTCTCACCGTTAAAAGCAATCCGCAATCTGTATTACCGCGCTTATGCAAAGCTATTCCAACACTTGCTGGCAGGCTTATCCGGCTCAATGATCTGCGCCTAATTATGCAGTTAATTAAAACCGAGGCATGGATTGAAAAATTGCCGACCATCCAACTGGCGTCATTAGTCGATGCTGCGATAACTGCCCCATATAGCGACGCACACTTGTTGCTAGAATGTGTACTCCATATACTCGCAGATACAGAAATTTTGCCCATTTATGAGGATATTGAACGGCTAAATGTTGTACATGCGCTGGTCAGTGCAACAGAATCCACGCTTTCTCCTGCCTCTCTATTAGAGATAATACATCACGGCCAACTAGCGCCGACTGCGCTTGCTAGCTTGGTATGTGCACCAAAAGCGTTTGCTGCTTATCTGGTATTTTTAACTCCGCTGAAATGCTTTAAAGCTGCCGGTGCATTAGCTGGAGCTAGCGAAGCAGCCGATTTACTGCAAGCCGCCGCCAGCTTAATGGAGACTCTACATAAAGCAAACTTACCGACATTGCAGGGCCTTTGTCGCATTGATTTGGTGGATACATATGATCAGGCGCTTAAAGCGGTGTTAACCGAAGTGGTCGATCGACGTGATCCCATCACACATCAGCGTTACTTGGATCTTCTGAATGGTTGGATCGCATTTGCCCAACTGTCGACGCTTTCTGCCACGGAGGAGGCAGCATTATGCTCTTTCCTGCGATGGATAGAGCGTGCTCGCTATCAACCCATGCCAGATAATTTTTTGCTTGAGTTGAAAGAAAACGTTGCGGAATGGTTGGGCGACGACTTCTTACGCTGGCAAGTTTTAATACCCATTGCTGGCAATATGGAGCCTGATCAACTGCCTATAGAAAATGCTCATCAACTACACAATCTCTTGCATCAATGGATGCTGGCTCGCTTCCGAGCTGGAGCAGGTTCTGAACTCCCAGCACCTTTACGCAAACTGATAAATATCGCAGATGGTTTTGGTGATGCACGTTCTTGTCTGTTGAGGTTAACACGGAACATTCTGGAGATTTCACTACCGTTTGTGGTACATAAAGCCAGTTTCCTCTTCAATGAGGAAGAATTGATCGTTGAATTTGCCGAACTGCCAAATGCGCCGGAAGAGGATATTGGCCGTTTACATGTATTTGAAGCGTTGGCATTGCGTATTGTCGAATGGCAACCTATATGGCGAGTATCACTGAATCGAGTCTGTCAGTTAGGCACTTGGACACTCTTCTTGCGTATGCAGCGTGCTGATGGCGCACGTTGGCAAGCCGAGGATCTCCATCAATTGGTGCTCTGGTTACGGGTGCTGTTCGATACAGCTTACGACTTCTCGTATGTTCCTAACGATGAAGTTTCACATGTGTATGAAATGGTTGGTCATTCTCCCTGGCATGAGTTGTTTCGCGCTTATGCCGCTTACCGAGAAGCGGTTGATTTTTCTATCCAACGTATCACCGTCTATTCATTGCCTTTTGCCACAACGCTGGCAGCACTTTGCCTGAACCAGTCTGTACGTGATGAGGTAACTGGAGCTTACATTGCTGGTTTTGAAGGCGCCTGGAAAGCCTTTCATTATATGGCTGAAAAATTGGAGAGGGCAGACGCTGACCAAAACCAGTGGGAGCTCCTTTACACCACAGCAGGGCAACTGGGATTACTGCTTTCAGCGGTGTGGCCGCAGCAGACACTGATGCGGATGGTACAAGTGCCGCTATTACCTATTGCCGCAGAGCGAATAGGCGTCAGTCTGTTGCATCGTCGTGACCTGACTCTCACATTGCAGCGGTTAATTGCAGAACCAGAAAATGCAGCTTTGCGCGATTTGGTGTTACACCATGTGCCTGAAATTGCTGTGAATGCAGAATCTGCCGCTACAATCGCAAATGAAGTTGCAGTCTGGCAAAGAAAGTTTAAGCGCTGCAAGGAATACTTGGTCGCCCACTATTCTAATGTACTCTCTGATAGCCAATGCCAACAATTGGTCAAACAACTTGGGCTGGCGCCTTATGGCATAACTGAGGAAATTGAAACCTATATTCAACGTGCTCTGACTTACACCGCAGCAGAGGTGAAAGGCCGTTTTAAACTAGCGGAAGTTAATCCTATTGCTATTATTCGAGCCATAGAGACGAAGGCTTGAGTACGATTGTTCAAGGAGAAATTATGTCAATATCAGAGAATTACATTCGGCGATTGATTATCAAAGTTGCCTGCGACACCACAGGTGATAGCGCGGAAGAATTAATCGAGCGTGGACGACTGGAGATCCCTGCCCGCGATGCGATTGAATTTGTGGTACGACTGGAAGCATTATTCGATTGTACTTTGGGATGGTTGCGATATGAGCCTTTATCAATAGAGATTGATGAATTTTCGATAATCGTGAGTGATGCCCTTAACGTGCGTGCATCTACTGTATCAACCTTATCTCATCCCGAAGAAGACCTTGTTTAAAATTTTGTACAGTTGTTATTTCACGGGCGGCGAATTTTCAGGCTGCCTGTTTAGCACTTTGCGGATAAGCGTTGCTATCTCTGTTTATCTTTTACACTCATCCTCATCCTTACCCTCTGAATCATAAGCGATTTTATCGCCATTTCTCACTATGGATATGATGCCTTGGGCGTTTCCCCGAGGCGCTAGTCAAGCCTGTGCATATAACCCATAGACAGTTTTTGTAACGTTAGCGTCACGGCTTTCATGTCATCCCGTACACAGAAGTTTACTTTTTAGTAAGAAGTTTACTTTTTAGTAATATTATTAGAATGATTAATTATTTGAATGGTCAATATTTATTATGTATGATTATTATCAGTTTTTCTAAAGTGTTTTATTAAATTTATAAGGATTAACTTATCTGAGATAAAAACCTAATAAATATATAATTTATCTATTATGTATTGAAAATTTACTTTAGTGAGAAAGTTTGTTGTGTGTTATTGTTAATGGAAATTTATGTATAAGCATTGTTGCTCTGTCTTTCTGTAAAGCAGAAGCAAAGTACATCCCGTCAATGTCGCATGGCTGACTTCCTTCTCATGAGCTACTGTTTAGGATAAATACTATGTTTGAAAGCTTTATGAACGAAGTGCCGAAAGTACACGTTAATATTAAACGGAGCTTCCATACTGGTAGTGCACAGAAAAAAGTTGAGTGGCCGCTAAGATTGCTATTCTTGAGCGATTCTAGCTATGGGCAGACAACTCATCTCCTGTCTGCTAATGGCAGCCAAGAAAATATCACTCTGACTTTCCACGATCTGACATCCAACCTGTTAGACAACGCCACGTTCTGTAAAGAACGAGAAACTATTCTAAAAGTGCCGACGCCGAGCAATGACCTGCATAAGGTGGTGAAAGCCAATCTGTTATATACAACATTAAAGACCCGACCAAAGATAAACATAACCACCTGAAACAGGTTGAGTTGCCCTACGAAAAAATTACTTAAATTGACTTCATTCCGATTTTTGGAACGTGTTGTGTTACGGCGCGATTCGGCAGAGGAAGAATTAACTGTCCGCTGCGTTTTGCCGAGCGTCTGCAAGGGCGGGTGTTCGGCAAAGCGTCCCATAAAATAGCAACCATACCTTATGCGCATCGGTCACGGCGAGGGGCGGTAGCGTACTAAACTTGTCATCAGCTATAAGAAAATAAAACGTATGGAACACTCTCGCTGCTGGAGAGGGAAGACAACGATACATTCATCAGTTTAAAAATTGCATTGTAAAGATATTCAAGAGCTGAAAGGCAAATTGAAAATCCCTTCAACTATTAGCTTAATTTCAATTATTAGCTCAATTTCAATCATCAAAGTTGTACGTATTTCAAGTACGTCAGTTTCTAGTCTGTTGTTACAATTTTAAAAAGGAGATTTGCTTTGAAAATATCGATTGTTGGTGCAGGTGTTATGGGGTTAGACACCGCGATGGTGTGCGCCGCTTTTGGTCACGATGTCGTCATTTTAGATATTGATCCAACAGTACTTGAGAATATTCCTTCCCGGATAAAAAAGGAGTTTAGGCTCTATCAAATGCTTGAGCCTTCACTTAAATCCGTGAATATCAATGAGCTGATTGAACGAGTAAAAGTAGTCAGTGACTATCAAGAAATTGAAGGGAGTGATTGGGTCATTGAAAATGTGAAAGAAGATCTGGCCGCGAAACAAAATGTGTATGAACGGCTGTCTTCTATTATTAATGAGAAGACATACGTCGCTGCAAATACTAGTTGTATTTCAATTACTAAGATTGGCTCGTGCTTACCTTATCCGGAGCAAGTTATTGGCCTGCATTTCATGAATCCCGTCGCGCTTAAGAAATGTGTAGAAGTGATTAAAGGTTTCCATACCAGCGATAAAACGCTAGAGGCTTCCCAAGCCTTGCTGCAAAGTATTAATAAGAGTGCGGTGGTGGTGGAAGACTACCCCGGCTTCGTTTCAAACCGATTATCTCACCTATTTATGAATGAAGCTGCTTTTTTGGTGCAGGATGGCGTTGCGACGCCAAAGGATATAGACAAGATTTTTAAAGATGGATATGGCCATGCGATGGGGCCTTTGGAAACCGCCGATCTGATTGGGCTGGATACCGTGGTGAATTCATTACGTGTCCTTTATGACAGCTATCAAGATCCAAAATATCGATGCTGTCCACTGCTTAAGAAAATGGTCGATGCCGGGCATTTGGGTAAAAAAAGTGGTATGGGTTTCTTTAAATACAAATAATTAGGAAAGTGTGAAAATGAAATATATTGACACACAAATTGAAGTAACAAATAAACCTGTCAAATGTGTGATTTGGGACTTGGATAATACAATTTGGGAGGGGGTTTTATCTGAGCAGGATGAGGTGAAACTCAAAGAAAATATTCCCCAGATTATCAAAAAACTGGATAATATGGGCATTTTGCAATCTATTTCCAGTAGAAATGATGCCAGTGATGCGATGGCTAAACTTCGCGAATTTGAACTGGATGAATATTTTATTTATCCGCAAATCAATTGGGGACCAAAGTCTTTATCGATAGAAAGAATTCAGAAGAGCCTGAATATTTCAACCGATACTTTTATTTTTGTTGATGACCAAATAATGGAGAGGGATGAGGTTAATTCAAAACATCCCGAAGTTGTTTGTATTGACGCTTTAGAATATAAGACAATTCTAGACTTACCGCGAATTGCGAACATGGAAATATCTGATGATGCAAAGCTGAGAAGGAGTCGTTATCAAGATGATATTCTCAGGAAAAATGAGGAAGAGCAATTTGTTGGCACGCCCGAAGATTTCCTCAGTCAATTAGATATGAAATTCTATATCGCTAAAGCCGAAGAGGAAGATTTGCTGCGAGCGGAAGAGTTAACTCAACGCACCAATCAACTTAATTCTACCGGCATTACTTACAATCGTGATGAATTATCCGAGCTTATGGCTTCTGATGATCATGACCTGTTTGTATTTGAGTTAGTCGATAAATATGGCTCTTACGGAAAAATAGGTCTTGCTCTGGTTCAATATAAAGGTGACACGGATTATATAAAGCTTTTGCTGATGTCATGTAGAACCTTGTCCAGAGGTGTTGGCAGTATCGCTCTGACTTATATTATGAAACAAGCTAAAGAAAAATCACATAATTTGCATGCTGAATTTAAACGGACACAGCGTAATAGACAAATGTATGTCACCTATCAATTTGCTGGTTTTAAAAAATGTCAGGAACTTTCAGATGATACAATAATTTTCTCTCACGATCTGAGCCAAGTTCCTGATTTTCCGCGTTATGTCAAAATTGAAATTAATTAAAGGATAAGAGTGTGAAAGATTCATGTATTGTATCAACAGAAATTCGTTATTTTATTGAAAGTAATATTACTAATTTAGATGATGATGTAGAGTTAAAGGACGATACGAATATTTTTGAAAGCGGTCTGGTTAACTCTTTATTTTCTATGAGACTGCTATGCTTTATCGAAGATAAGTTTTCGATCTCAATTCCAGATGAATATATTGAAAGAGAGAATTTTGTTTCGATTGAAAGAATGCAACAACTTGTCCAAAAAATAAAAGGTTAGATTTTATTTATGAATAATAAAATAGACCGGCTGGTTAAATTAGCGAAAGAGTTTTCAAATGAAGTACTTCGACCTAATGCCGGAGTGTTCGACCAACAAGGTGGAGTACCAAGAGAAGTTATTACTCAAATAGCCGATTTAGGATTTCTGGGATCTATTCTACCGCGAGAATATGGCGGTGGTGGCATTGATCCATTGTCATACGGCTATTTAACGGAAGAAATCGGTAAAGGCTGCAATTCGGCAAGGGCATTGCTTACGGTCCACACCAGTTTGGTGGGTGAAACGTTAGTGAGACTTGCCAACGCGGAACAAAAAGAAAAGTATCTGCCGGCAATGTGTAGAGGCGAGAAAATTGCCTGTTTTGCACTGTCTGAGCCTAATGCCGGGACAGATGCTGGCTCAATTCAGACAACGTATGAAGCCACTGATTCAGGTTATCGCATTAATGGTAATAAAAAGTGGATCACCTACTCGGGAATTGCTGATTTGTTTTTGGTCTTTGCCAAGAATGGCGACAAAATCAGCGCTTTTATTGTCGAGAAAGAAGCAGTTGGATTGAGTCGGACACTCATGACAGGACTGTTGGCTAGTCGTGGTGCTTATCTATCCGAGTTGAGCTTTGATAACGTAGAGATCCCTAAAGATAGTCTGATAGGACGAGAAGGTGCAGGGTTAAGTTTTGTGGCGAATACCGCGCTCTTTTATGGCCGATACAGTATCGCTTGGGCTGGGGTGGCAATTGCTCATGCGGCTCTGGAGGAAATGATTACCTATGCCCGTAAAAGAGTGCAGTTCGGTAAAAAAATTGCTCAACACCAATTAATTCAAGGCTTAATTACCGATTCAACAACGGTTTTTTATGCGGCAAAAGCCTTATGCGAGAAGATTGGCGAATTAAGAAACCAAGGTAGCCATGATGCAATAATGGAAACCAATATTGCTAAATATCAGAGTTCCTTAGCTGCTATTCAAGTTGCAAATAATGCTGTACAGGTTTTAGGGGGTAATGGCCTGTGTAATCACTATCCTGTGGAGCGGTTATACCGAGAAGCCAAGGTGCTGGAAATTATCGAAGGCACCAGTCAAATCCAGCAAGTTTTGATTGCACAACATGCATTAAGACAGTTTTATCGTAAAGAATCCGTTCTTTAAAATCAGGATATATCAAAACCATCATGCCAAATTTATTTGGCGATGATGTCTTGAGTATCTTGGAAGTCTATTTATTCGAAAAGTAAATATTATTTCTGAGATGCTCAATCATGACTATTAGGATCTTCTCTATTGGCTCCAGATTTGGAGTGTACGTTGAATAATAACGAAGCTCCGTATGAGCATTGATATCCTGCTATTACTCGCCTGTGTAACAACGAAAACAAAGGTTAATTATGGAAAATAGTTTTACTGGACTTGAGGTTGCTGTAGTCGGCATGGCTGGGCAATTTCCTGGCGCTGATAACGTAAGTGAATTCTGGGAAATGTTGCGAGGCGGTATAGATGGTATCAGCTCATTTACTGAAGACGAACTTAAAGCCAATGGAATTTCAAAAGAAGAGTATTCGAGAGAAAACTATATTTCGGCAAAGGGAATAATTAATCATCCATTTAAATTTGCCGCAGATTACTTTGGTATTAACCATTCTGATGCCGTAAGGATGGACCCGCAGATCCGTTTAATGATAGAAAACTGCTGGCAAGCTTTAAATCATGCCAATATCGACTCTAAAACATACCAAGGAAAGGTGGGGGTTTTTGCCGGAGCAAGTAGCCAATGGTCCTGGTTTAAAGAGCTGAATACACAATTTAGTTCAGCGGCTGAACAGTTCCATGTTGCTACTTTAAATGATCCCTCATTTTGTACGCGGATCTCCTATTTACTGAACTTAAGAGGGCCATCGGTCACCATTCAAACTGCATGTTCGACATCCTTAGTAGCGATACATATGGCATGTCAGGCGTTACAAGCCGGCGAGTGTGACGTTGCATTAGCTGGCGGGGTGAGTGTTACCCATCCTCATAAAAGTGGTTATCTATATCAAGAAGGGATGATTAACAGCCCCGACGGCAAAACTCGAGTATTCGATGAGAATGCATGCGGTACCGTATTCAGTAACGGGGTGGGCGTTGTTGCGTTAAAGCGCCTTGAGGATGCTATCCAGAGTGGCGATAGAGTCTTTGCCATCGTTAAGGGCAGTGCGGTAAACAATGATGGCAGTGACAAAATCAGCTTTACCGCGCCCAGCGAATTGGGACAAAAGAGTGTGATTCAGGACGCGCTTGAGTATTCGGAAGTAGACGCGGAACAAATTAGTTATATCGAAGCGCATGGAACCGGTACTTTACTTGGCGATCCTATTGAATTATCCGCGTTAAAAAGCATTTTTCAGGGGAATGGCTCATGTGCGTTAGGCTCGGTAAAGTCTAATGTTGGTCACTGTGACGCAGCCGCCGGAGTTTTGGCTTTTATCAAGGTAGCGCTTTGCACCTATTTCAGAACATTAGTGCCTACGTTGCACTTTAAAAAAGCTAATCCAAAACTGGATTTGGACAACACGCCTTTTTATATAAACACCGAAACTAAACCGTGGGACATCAGTAATGGTGACGTGCGATTGGCAGGGGTGAGTGCATTTGGCGTGGGGGGAACCAATGCGCACATCATTTTGCAGGAATATGAGAATAGGGCGCAGCCTGCGTTGGCGGATCTACAATATCAATCATTGCCGAATCGCCTTGAGTTTAAACCCGTCTCGAATACCCAAAAAGAGACAGCTCAGCATGCGAAGGTTGCAGAAGTACACCAAGCGCATTCATTTGATAAGGCCAGTTTACAAACAGCGTTACTTGAGATGTTGAAAACGCATTTTGCAAAAGATGCGATTACCCTTAAAGACAACTTTTTTGATGCGGGGGCGAGCTCACTCGATATTGCGCAATTACATGATAAGGTTAACACCGAGTATGGCTTGAGCCTAAAAATCAGTGATTATTATCGTTATAGCAACTGTGAGAAATTAGCTCAGCATATTTGCTCGCTAGGTAATAGCCAAACGTTACTAAAGAGCAAACGCACACCTCAGAATACATCGCTAATATCCGTTTCAAGCGAAGAGACCAAGCACCATTACCCCCAACATGCGGTTGCTGTTGTGGGAATAAGCGGGCGCTTTCCAGGCAGTGAGAACATTCAAGAATATTGGCAAAATCTGCTAGAAGGTCATGAAGGTATCAGCTTTTTTTCAGATGAGGAGTTACTCGAAGCAGGTGTTCCTGCGGCTGTTTTGCAGTTGGACAATTACATCAAAGCCAAGGGCGTGTTATCGAGCTCATTTGATTTTGATCCAGAGGCATTTGCGTATACGGCTCGTGAAGCTCAGTATATGGACCCTCAATTCAGGTTGTTACATGAAGCGACATGGCAGGTACTCGATGATGCCGGATATGGCAATCAAAAATACAGACCGATAACCGGGCTTTTTGCCTCTTGTGGCTCGAATCATCAATGGTTAGAGCGATTAAAAAAAGAGGTGACGGATTCAACGGAGCAGTTTGGTGTTGCGCTTTTGAATGACCGAGAGTTTTTGACAACTCGTGTTGCTTACAAACTAAATCTAACCGGACCGGCTGTGACGGTTCAAAGCGCCTGTTCCAGTTCCGCGTTGGCTATCACCTTAGCCTGTCAGAGTTTATACACTCATCAATGTGATCTTGCATTAGCTGGTGGTGTATCGATTACCACACCAGTTAAAAGCGGTTATGTCTATGCGCGAGGGATGGTCAACAGTTCTGATGGTCACTGCCGCCCATTTACCAAAGAAGCGAGTGGCACGGTATTTAGTGATGGCCTTGGAATGGTTGCACTCAAAAGGTTAGAAGATGCACTGAGGGATAATGACAACATCTATGGTGTGATCGCGGGTTTTGGTGTCAACAATGATGGTCATGACAAAACGGGATACACCGCTCCTAATGCAAATGGACAAGCAAATTGTATTCGCCAATCCTTAAATATGGCCGGTGTTAAACCAGACGAGATTGAATTTCTGGAAGCGCATGGCACCGCAACTTTGGTTGGTGACGAAATTGAAATTGAGGGCATCAAAGAAGCGCTTGGGGCAAGTGACAAAAATTGTGTCTTGGGGAGTGTTAAATCCAACATCGGTCATACCAATACAGCGGCGGGCGTAGCAAGCTTTATTAAAGCGATATTGGCGCTTAAACACCAAATATTGCCGATGTCATGCCATGTTACGGAAACGAACCCTGACTCATTGTCTAACACTCGATTCACTTTGATCGATAAATCAAGGCATTGGAAGTGTGACAGTGAAATTAGAACCGCCGGAGTCAGCTCTTTTGGTATTGGTGGAACCAATGTGCACTTGACGGTTAAATCGATAGCGCAGTCGGTAAAGAGGGATAATGAGCGTTCAGAACTCGTCGTTCTGTCAAGCAAGAGCCAGCAAGGTTTAGCTAAAATAGCGAGTAAACTGCATGACCATATCCAGCATGCAGATCAAGAACCCAATCTGACCGATTTGGCTTACACGTTGCAATTAGGGCGAGGTGAGTTTGATGTCCGTTCGTCAGCGGTTGTGGATAGCATTGAAACATTGAGCGCCATGTTGTCTCGTTTGGCAAATGGTAAGTCAGCGGGGCGTGAGATTTCAGACAATGCGCCCGGTCTTGTCTTTATGTTCCCGGGGCAGGGAGCGCAATATGTCGAGATGGCGAAAGGTTTATACCACGAGCTAGACATCTTCAAAACTAGAGTGGATGAGTGCCATCAACTGCTACGTGAGCAATTTGATATTGATCTGCTGTCGCTTCTGTATAGCGATGGAGAGGATGCAGAAGAACGTAGTATTGAACTGCAAAATACCCGCATCACCCAACCGGTTATCTTTGTTATCTCTTATGCACTGGCGAAGTGTCTGGAAAGTTTCGGCATCCGGGCCAGTGCAATGATTGGTCACAGCGTGGGAGAGTATGTCGCCGCGACATTGGCAGAAGTGATGACCTTGGAAGAGGCGCTTAAATTGGTTGCTTCACGTGGTCTCATTATGCAGGCGTGTGAACCGGGAGCCATGCTCAGTGTCGCTTCGAGGAGAGAAAAAATTGCGCCATTTCTGACGGATTCAGTGACACTGGCTACGATTAACTCGCCTAATTCGTGTGTTATCGCGGGTCCTTTGGAAGAGGTTAAAGCGGTACAAGCGCGATTGTCACAAGAGAATTACCGTTGTCGATTATTGAAGACATCGCATGCATTTCATACGGCGATGATGTTGCCCGGCGTCGATAAGTTTCGAGCGGAACTGGATAAAGTGGATTTTAAAGCGCCAAAAGCGGCGTTCTTATCAAACGTCACAGGCCAGTGGATACAACCGGAAGAGGCATGTTCAGCCGATTATTGGATCAAGCATTTATGCCAAGCCGTCGAATTCCAACAAGGCATTGAAACTTGCCTGCAAGCGCCGGAGCTAAACGTATTTTTAGAAGTCGGCCCGGGACGCACTCTTTCGACTTTTGTGAAGCAAATAGCGGATAGTCACGCGAATATTTCCGTGTTTAATCTGTTACGTCATCCACTAGAGGAAGAGAGTGACCGAGCTTGTCTGCTTAAGGTATTGGGAGAGCTTTGGTCTTTGGGGATTTCTATCGATTGGACTGCCTTATACCAAAATGTCTCTCCGGGGCGTATTAGTCTTCCAGGCTATCAATTCATCAAAGAGCCAAGTTTAAGTGAGTATCATATTTCCTCTACCACGACCGGTCGGACATCTGAAACCAAAATAACTAAAAAAGAATTAACGCAGTGGTTATATACCGAACAGTGGCAGGCTGTCGAATTACCGACTGAAAACACCGGACAGGCAAATAATATCGTCTGTTTTGTGCCGAGTTTAGCGTGGTGTGATGCGTTTACTGAGCGTTTTAGCCAAGAGGGACAAAAACTTAAATTCGTTATTCCGTCGCCGGAGTATTATGTTGACGGCCAAGTAATCGGCGTTACACCGGGAGATAAAAATAGTTTTGATAACTTGATGACTGAACTAGTCAATTCGAGTTTCTTGCCGGACTCAATTATTTTTGCCTGGCCGCTTTCCGGTACCAAAGACATAACGACATCTTGGTTTTCTGTCATCTTATTACTGCAATCGTGGGCGAAATCGGGTCGTTTATCTGAGTTTCGTTTATTATTGGCGACTACAGCACTGCCGGAACACAGTCTGCTCAACGGCTTAATTAAGGTTATCGCTCAAGAAGTCACGAAATGCCATCCTCGAATTATTGAATTAGATACGGCTGAATCTATTGAGGCAGCATGCGATATTCTTGCTCAAGAATTAACAGCAAGCGATATGCGCTTTATTGTTAAACGGTCTCAACAAGCGCGATTTGAAAAGCGTTACCAACAGCTTGAGAATAATGAACCGATTACCGACGTTATTGCCAAAAAACAGCTTTTCAAAAAACAGGGTGTTTATCTGATTACCGGTGGATTGGGTGATCTGGGTTTGCTGTTTGCAGAACACTTAGTGACGCGATATGGCGCTAAGGTGATTTTATCGGGGCGTAGGGATTTACCGCAAAAAGCGCAGTGGGGTGATGTTGAAGTAAAAGCCCATCCTCAGTCAGAAATTATTGATCGAATACATCAATTATCTCTGATTAATGAAGGCGATATTGATTACTACGCGGCGGACGTTTGTGATCGGCAGGAGATGGAAGCGCTCATTACTCACATTGAAGCACAATATGGCTCGTTAAATGGGGTGATCTGTGCGGCCGGTGTGACGCGGGGAGATTCTTTCCAAGGCATTAACCATATTACTATGGAGAACTGTCAGCCTCAGTTTGATACAAAAGTTTACTCTTACCAATTGCTTGCAGAACTATTAGAACACAAACAAATTGATTTCTGTATTTTATGCTCTTCCATCGCGGCTATTTTGGGGGGATTAAGCTTCTCGGCTTACAGTTCAGTGAGTTCTTTTGCTGATGCATTTGCGAAACAACAAAATCAGTTGGGTAAACCTTGGATTAGTATCAACTGGGATGGCTGGGTATTTGAGCGTAAAAATGCTGATGACGCCATAGGTTCTTCATTAGAACAGCTATTAATTGAGCCGGATGAAGGTCTTTATATTTTAGAGCGTGTTTTACAGTCACCTCTTGAGGCACAGTTAATTGTTTCTACCGGGGATCTGAATAAGCGATTTGAACAATGGGTCGGCACCCATATTAGACCTTTTACTAATCAATCCCATTCAGCACATTCAAGGCAGACATTCTCAAAGCAAATATTTTCAAAACAACAGATCGTCGACACTATTATGGATATTTGGCAAGACTTCTTAAAAATTCATTCGATTAATAGTGGTGATAACTTCTTTGAATTAGGAGCAAATTCACTGGATCTGGTTCAGGTCAATAAGCGTATTACTGAAGCGCTTTATATTGATTTGTCCGTGGTGGATATGTTCAGTTATCCGACATCGGAATTACTTGCGGGTTTTATTATTGAGCAAAACGCCATGATGGTGGGGGAAATATCATTAGATTCGGTTGAAAATAATAAAGCAGCAGAATTTGATACTCCATTGAATAGTCAACGGAGCCAAGATCTCGATGCTGATATCAGTAAAAAAATCGCCATTGTTGGTATTGCCGCGACATTCCCAGAAGCCGAAAACATTTACGACTTTTGGCAGAACCTCACTTACGGCAAAGAATCCATATCGATATTCAGCAAAGAAGAGCTGCTTGAAGAGGGGATAGATCAGGCGCTATTAAATAATCCCAACTACATTAGAGCGAAAGGGGTGTTTCCTAACGCGGGTGAGTTTGATGCGACCTTTTTTGGCTATACACCTTACGAAGCAAGGCAAATGGACCCGCAAGTTCGCGCCTTCCATACGTGTTGCTGGCAGGCACTGCAAGACGCTGGAATTAAGCCCAAAGAAAGTAGAGACAAAATTGGTCTTTATGCGGCAGCGTCAGGCAATTTGCAGTGGTTAGCTCAGGCGATGGCGACCGCTGAGGGAAGTGCGGGCCAATATAGTGCAATGACAGTGGCGGATAAGGATTATATGGCGACCATTGTCTCCTATAAATTGAATTTGACAGGCCCAAGTATGGTGTTGTCAACCGCTTGCTCATCGTCTCTGGTTGCCGTCAATGAGGCAATCAAATCCCTGAGGGCTGGAGAATGTGATGTTGCGCTTGCTGGTGGCGTCTCCATTACTTTACCGACAAAAGCTGGTTATCTCTCCGAAGAGGGAATGATCCATGCAAAAGATGGGAAGTGTCGCCCGTTTGATATCCAAGCCAGTGGGACGGTTTTTGGTGATGGCGTTGGCGTTGTGGTATTAAAGCCACTTCAACAAGCACTGAAAGACAACGACAATATCTATGCGACCATCATAGGCACGGCTATTAATAATGATGGCGGCAGAAAGGTTGGATACACCGCGCCAAGTTATCAGGGGCAAATTGACGTGATTCAAGCCGCGCTTAAAGATGCGAATGTCTCGGCAGACACGTTAAGCTTTGTTGAAGCGCATGGTACGGGCACTCATCTGGGGGACCCCATTGAATTCAAAGCGCTTAAACACGCCTTTGCTACTGATAAGAAAAACTTCTGCAAATTAGGCAGTGTAAAATCCAATATCGGACACTTGAACTCGGCAGCGGGTATTGCTGGACTGATAAAAGCAACAATGGCGCTTAAATATAAAGAGCTGCCGCCGACAATCAACTTTGCCAGAATCAACCCGGAAATTGATATTGTCAACAGCCCATTCATTATCAGCAATCAATACAGCCGACTTGATGATTCTCAGGGACTGCTAAGAGCGGGTGTTAGCTCGTTTGGTATCGGTGGTACGAACGCGCACGTGGTGCTTGAACAAGCGCCAAGTGTCAATCGACAAACACTGACCAAAAAGCAGTCAGTTGTTCTGCCCATCGTATTGTCGGCCCCTGATGAAAAGTCGTTAGACAGCTATAAGAAACAGTTAAAGCGAGCAATACAAAGTAACGTAGTTGATAGTCACCTCAATGAGATGGCATTGAGTCTAATGCAAAGAGACGTTATGCCTTATCTGTTTGTTGCTTATAGCAGGGATCGTGAAGGTTTATTGCAGCGACTGTCGTCGCCATCTTCTGATTATCTCTACAACGGCATGACGTCAGAGAGAAAAGTGGTCTATTTGTTCCCGGGACAAGGCATGCAATATGCAGCGATGGGACTTTCGCTCTATCACACAAATGATCTGTTCAAAACATGGTGTGATCGAGGATTTGAAATAGCCAGCGAATATTGCGCGATCGATTTAAAACAGCTTTTCCTCGCAGGGGAAGATGATGAGAAATTGTATAATACCGAGTTTGCTCAGCCGTTAATGTTTATTATTGAGTATTCACTGGTGCAGGTTCTCGCATCTTATGGCGTTAAACCGACTGTGATGTTGGGTCATAGCTTAGGTGAATATGTTGCAGCAGCGGTTGCTGAAATATTCTCGTTCACAGATGCTGTTAGGATGGTTTGTGCCAGAGGCCGTTTGATGCAGTCCACTGAAGCCGCCGCTATGTTATCTGTTATGTGTTCGGCAACAGTGGCTCAAACCATGTTGTTTGGCCGCTTGGAAATCGCGCTTGATAATAGCAGCGAACTTTGTGTGCTCTCCGGTTCAGACGAGGAAATCACCGCATTTGAGCAACTCTGCGAATCCAGCTCAATCAAGACGAAGCGTCTTAAAGTCAGCCGTGCTTTCCATTCCCGTTATATGGAGCCAATTTTGGCTGATTATGAGCGAGTTATCGGTGACGTGAAACTCTCAGAACCCAAACTTCCTATCATCTCTAATGTGACCGGAGAATTGAGTACTAAAAATCTGATGGTGGAACCGCACTATTGGGTTCGTCAAATTCGTGAACCGGTGCGCTTTACTCAAGGACTGGAGGAATTACTGGCAAGCGGTGATGCTATTTTCGTCGAGGTGGGGCCTGGAAATGGTTTGTCGTCGCTGATTAAACACCATCAGGATTTCAATGCAAAACATGTCTGTCTTTCTCTTATTAGTCGTGGCAAAGAAGAGGAGACTTGCCTCATGGAAAGTCTGGGCATGTTGTCACTGTTGAACGTCAATGTCGATTGGCAGCATGAATTGAACGAGACAGTTGCACCTTCGGTAAACCTTCCTCCTATGCCGATTCGAGGTAAAGAATATCCTAAAGATGTGAAAAGGCTACAAGCCATTTTCTCGGGTCAAGCCGGTTCTGACGTAACCCAATTGTCTACACAAAGTGTAGCGAGAAGCCAAGTTTCTGACGTTACGCAGCCAAAGAGTATGGCAGAAGAACTCAAGATTATTTGGAAAGATGTACTGGGTGTCAGTAATGTGAACGGGGAAGATGATTTCATCACATTAGGGGGTAATTCACTATCAGCGGTGCAAGTCGTCGCCAAAGCGAAGTCTGTAAAAATTCCCGTTGATATGAATATGTTGCTATCGCGAAAGAGCTTAAATGAGATCATCCATTTGATCGATACGCCTCGTCCATCTATCTCGAGCGGCTGGCAGTACAATACACAGTTCAAACCTGAGTTTTACGGCAATGATGTGAGCTGTATGTATTCGGCAGTGAGAGAGAAACTAAAACATGATTATGGATTGAATTGTCCAAATAGCTTAATGCGAGCATCAGATGGAAGCTTACTGTTTGGTTTTAGCGTGCAGCCCTCAGACTCACAAGGCAATGTCCTGAGTGACTATCAGAATTATGGTGCGCTATTGGATTGGCCTCAGTTGCAGGAAAGCTTCTCGTTTTCCTATCACAAGCAATTTTTTGACGATTTGGCATCTTACACTGCGTATTGCATAGAGGAACTGGAGAAAGGAAAACTGGTTATTGTCACCGGTTCAGATTACCACTTACCGTTTTCTCCTTCTTACGGCTTGAGTGATAGTGAATATTTACTCCGGCCTCTATTTGATAATCTGGAAATCGATGAGGAAGAGGTTATTCCACATGCATTTGTTTTGGTTGGGCGCACGCCAGGAGGCTATCAAGTCTATGACGGGAGCTTTAATTACTTTGGTGAAATAAGTGATCATGAGTTCGCGCAAACTGTTATCGGTTTCAAAGGACTTGAGTTTATGAAATCTCACGAGGTGTATCACAAATCTCGTCCTTATCTTGCTATATCGGTTATTCAAACTGGAGCGTTTTTATCTACTGACCCTCTATTACGCGGGACGCTAGATAAAACTCTGTCGGGATTACAGACTCACACGGCTATTACGAACGGAAACACGCCAATACACCATTATGTTGGTATAAGTGCGGTTAATAAATTGATGGAAAGCCCCGAGTTGTTATTGGCGATGACATTCGGTGAATTGGAGCAGTTTGTAAAACGGTGGTTGTCACAGTTGGAGCTTCTTCATCGTTTCCTTGCGATGGCAATACCTGATCATGCGCAATGGTGGGCGGACACTGTGGCGGGTATGACCGAAACTCTTCGGAAACTGATTGCCGTTGATAATCAAAATCTCAATGCCGGCGACGTCATCGGCACAATGACGTTATTTAAACAATTGCTTGATAGTGTGATTGGCAAATTCGTGATTGAAAAACTCGTGATTGAAAAACTAAAGTAATATTTGCGGTCAGAGCTCTTGTCATGAGAGCTCTGGCGCTTATATTAATTTAAGTTGGAAAATTTCACTCGCACGCTATATAGCAATATTTAAATATATTCATTTTGTATTGGAGATATCATTGAAAAATACCGATTTCATGGCAAATGATTCCGTGTCATTTGCATATTTAAAATTATCAATTCCAGTATTTTTTGGTATGTCAATTCAGGGGCTTTATGGAATAATTGACGCTATCTTTATTACTAAATATATTGGCAAAGATGCTATGGCAGGCTTTTCAATATTTTTCCCTATCCTGTTATTAGTCGGTGCGGTCGGGGTTATGTTGGGAGCGGGTGCTGCCGTTTTAGTAGCGAGATTTCTAGGCGCGAATAAACCTGCTTTGGCGAATCGAGTTGCGACACAAGCTATATTTATGGCGGGAGTATGTGCTATCTGTTTTGGCATATTATTTCTAACATGGGCACGAGAGATTTTATTATTTCTTGGGGCGACGGAAAGCATAATTAATTATGCTTTGGATTATGCTATGCCATTGGCTTTATGCGCGCCTATTATCATGATAGCGACTATTTTGGGTGATCTGTTACGAGCAGAAGGTAAAACCAATGCCATGTTCTCAATAATGCTCTGTGCATCTATTCTTAATGTTGCTTTTGATGCCATCGTTATTGTTATATTCGACATGGGAATGTTTGGCGCCGCGGTTGCCACAATACTGGCAAATACTGTTGCGCTAATATGTGCAGCCGTGCTCTTTCATAGTGATCGTACTCGCCTTACTCTCTCACCGACTTATTTCACGATAGAAATAAAAGAGTGCCAGGATATAGTGCTTATCGGATTGCCGACACTGATTGGCAATTTGTCATATGGAATACTTATTTTCACTATCAATTATTTCATCAAAGCGAGTGGAGTTGAAAACTCAGGTGATATGATTAGTGCTTTCGGCTTGGTTTTCCGGGTATTAAGCTTTGTCGTCTTACCGTTGATAGCCATGATGTCGGCGTTGCAAACTTTATCAAGTTATAACTTTGGTGCGGAAAAATATCATCGCTGTATAAAGTCATTGAAGGTGGCATTGTTATATGCTGCATTTTATTCAATATCAATGACTTTATTGGTTATTGCGTTGCCGGAACATCTATATGGTTTATTCACTGATGATAAAAGTCTGTTATTAACGGTTTTGAATATTTCCTTTTTTATTTTTTTAGGTTTGTTCTTCCTTGGTGGGTTGCTGGTATTTATCGGCTTTCTACAAAGCGTAAAAAAAGAGAAATATTCGATGTTATTGGTTTTCCTTAAACTTTTCTTGCAAGTTGCTTTAACTTTTTCATTGTCTTTTTTGTTTGGTGTTGAATGCTTTCCTCTGATTCTATTTTCGGTGGACTTACTGGTATTTATTCTGGCTGTTGTGCTTTCTCTCATCGCGCTAGGAAATTTAGTTTCTAAACGAGCATGTTTAGATAGATTGTGAGAGTGGTATTAGTTATTCGAAATATCCGGTGTGAAGTGAAATAGAATATTAAATGTGAATGGGGCTGTTATGAAGTGTTTTATTATGGTTTTCCTTCTGCTATTTTCCGGCGTGAGTTCGGCAGATGAGAATTTGAAAAGTCAAATTTTGCAATATATGGAGTTTGGCAAGATACCTGAATTAGTTATGGTGACGGTCGACAAGAATAAAAAATCAAACATAATATTGTTAACAAATGAGAATAGAAACGGTACGCAAAATCTAAATAAAGAGACTATTTTTGAGCTGGCATCGGTAAGTAAATCTTTTACCGGTTTAATTGCGGCCAAGATGATAGAGGAAGGCAAAATATTGCCCCAAACCAAAGTTTCATCAATATTGCCATCGATAAAAACGATTTACGATGGTAAAAGCGTTGATGTGACATTTTTGCAATTGCTCAACCATACATCGGGTCTGTCTTTTAAAACCATTGATATGCTCTATTCCCAGCCTCAAAAAGGGCTTTCGCAAGTTATCGATGAAATTAAGTTAATTAACCTGCAAACGATGCCGGGGCAGCAACATGCATACGCCACACTCAATTACGATATTGCAGCCAGAATGATGGAGAAAGTTTCTGGGCAATCTTATCAACAACTGCTGAGAACCTATATTTTGTCGCCGCTACAGATGAATGGGACTTCCGTTCTTCCAGATGTGGCGAAAAAGGCAGTCGGCCATCAAATCAGTTTTTTGCAAGCCAGACCATACGATGCGCCATTTGTCTTGGCTAATGTACCCGCCGGATATATACAAACTAATGCGTCTGACATGCTTAACTGGTTGAGATTTTTAGGCAGCAATACGGATTCAACTCTCCTTAATGCCAAAAAACGGGTCTTTTCAGGGAAGTTGGGTGTTGATACCAACGAAAGCGAAAAAACGCTATATACCTTGGGATGGTATAAACAGGGGAACAGGGTATTTCATACCGGAATGAATCCAACCTTCTCTAGTTACGTTGCCGTTGATCTGGATTCTGGCGCTGCGGTTGCTGTGATGGCAAATGTTAATAGCAATATTACTTTTGAACTTGGCAAGCAAGCAATGGAACAGCTTGCTCAAGGCGGTGACTTTACCGGGCTAAGTACCGTTAAAGAGCTTGAGTTATTTGATACTTTTGATAGAACTTTTCTCATTGTCAGTGTATTTGTGATTTTGGCTTGCCTCTTGTTAATCTATTTAAATTTAAAAGGAAAAAATATAAGTTGGCTTGCAAACTTTGGCGTTGTGAAAGCGACAATTTTATCTGCTTTATTTATTATTGCTCTCTTGGTCGTGTTGACCTTGCCAAATTTGTTGCTTGGATTATCTTGGGCGACATTTATGATTTGGATGCCTAATAGCTTTTGGGTTTTGTATTGTTCTCTTGTGCTTCTTTTGCTCCTTTGTCTCTCTCTGTTCTCTCAGGTTTTATATCGTCACCGCTCAGTGCATTGAGTTTGATAGAGGTTTGATTTTTTTAAAATGTTCAGAATTTAAATTTATACGGATTTAATTATGTCTATTAGTAGCAAATCATATGAAATGACAGGGATTCAAAAAGGCGTTTGGATAACCGAGTTGAAACACCAAGGGACCAGCATGTTTAATATTGGTGGTACTTGTAGTGTTGAAACGGAATTGGATTTCACAAGGTTAACTAATGCGATACAGAGAGTGATTAAAGAAACCCAAATTCTAAATTTCACTTTAAATGATGAGATTCCACCGAAATTTATTTTAGATAGCCGAGTGGAAAATAATATCGATTTTATTGATTTTCGTAATAGAGAAAATCCACAAAGAGAATTTGAACAATGGCGCGAAGAGTGTCTGTCTCGGAAAATGGATTTAGGGACATGCTTATATTATTTTTGTTTGTATAAAGTATCTGATTCAAAATGTGGATTTTTAATCAAAATACATCACTTAGTTTGTGATGGCGTGACAATGCAAAATATTATCGCCAGGGTTTGTGAGTGTTATAATAATCCATTGAATGATGTTGTGTATTGTGAGTTTAGCGATGATCAAAGTTACTTTTTGTCATTAGAAGAAAAATATTCATCTAGTCGTCAATATGATAAAGATAAGTTATTTTGGCGTAATTTCCTGGTTGGCAAGGGAGAAAATAGCAACTTTATTTTGGGCAATAGAACTCTTTCAACCAAAGCCATACGGAAAATTTATGATATTCCTCATCAGGTATCAAAGAGAATAAAGCATGTCTGCGCAACATTAGGATGTACGGAAAACGTATTCTACTATGCTGTTATCGCTCTTTTGCTATCCCGGCTTTCAGGGAGTAAACAAGTCTCTTTTGGTATACCACTTCATGGTAGGAAAAAGACCAATCTTGTGCGGAATTCAATGACGGTATCTACTGTTCCGACACAAATAGCAGTGGATGAATACACCGATTTCTCCAGTTTAATTAAATTAGCTTTAGAGAATAATAATCGGATATACCGACACCAAAAATATGATTACACCGAGTTGGTTAAAGAGACGAGAGTCGGGGCATCGGTTAATAATTTATTTGATGTTAGCTACAACTATGCTAACACTAAATATGAGTTGGTTCTCGGTGAATACCCATTGATTGTCGAGGATATATTCCCCGGTGAACAGCAATATTCAATTCAATTCCTTTTTAAAGAGTTATTGAATGAGGGAACGACAAAAATATATTGTGACTATAAAGTAGAAGAATATACGCCGCCGCAGATTGATGCAGTAATCAATTTATTAATTGAGATTCTAGATGAAGTTAGTGTTGATCCACATCGTCAGTTGCTGATGGTTGCGCCATTAAAAGAAGATAATCTTCAACTGATTGAAACGGGGGCTAACAATGCCGCACCGACTGCCGCAACGGTGATATCGTTATTTGAACAGAGTGTGGAAAGTAATAAAGATCGGCTGGCAATCATTGAAGAAAATAGATCACTGACTTTCCAAGAGCTTCGGATCTTAGTTAGCACAATCAGCGCTAATCTCTTAAATCATGGGGTTTCTGGCGGATCTAGAGTGGCTATTTTGCTTCCTAAAAGCGCAGAACAAATTGCAACTTTACTGGCTATTATGGCCGTTGGCGCGACATACATTCCGCTTGAAAAGGATTTACCGAAAGAAAGAATAAAATATATTTTGGCCGATAGCGAATGTGCATTAGTTATTACAAACCCGGATTGGGCATCATTACTGCCGGCAGGTATTGTTTATTGCGATAGTGCGGCTTTATCTGAAACTTTGCCACAAAATGACTTATCACCATTACCAGTCAGATGTGAACCTACAAGTGAGGCATATTTAATATATACTTCTGGTTCCACAGGTTTGCCGAAAGGGACAATTATTCGTCAACCAGAGCTTGTAAATTATTGCCGGTGGGCCGCCCAAGTTTATTACCCCGAAAAATCTGATGTCGCGGCATATTATACACCGCTGACTTTTGACTTAACGGTGACTTCACTGTTCCCGGCGCTGATTTCCGGCTCGGCTATTAAGGTATATACAGAAACATCAAACTTTATCCTGAGCGATATTATTCACGATGGCGTGGCGACCGTCGTGAAATGTACACCGTCACATTTACGCGCTATCCAACATGAAATTATCGGCCCTCACTGCACAATTAAGCGCTTTATTGTTGGTGGAGAAAATTTAAAAGTCAGCGTTGCAAATCACACATACCTTCAATTTGGCGGTAAAGCCGATATTTTTAATGAATATGGACCCACAGAAACCGTGGTTGGCTGTATGATTCACCAGTTTGATCCTGCCAAAGATAGAGACGTGTCCGTGCCGATTGGCAAGCCTATCGACAATACGCAGATATATATTGTCGATAGTTATGGGCGCCACTCTATTCCTTACATGAAAGGTGAAATGGTTATTGCTGGAAATGGCGTGTCCGCCGGTTATTGGAATCGTTCGGAGTTGACTCAGAACAGATTTATTACTGATCGATTTTATCCAAGACAACGAGCCTATTTATCCGGTGATCTCGCCTATCGCAACGAATATGGGCAAGTCACTTATTTAGGCCGTATCGACAAGCAGGTCAAGATCAGGGGACATCGAATTGAGATCGAAGAGATCGAGACAAAGCTACTCGAGTACAAGGACGTTCAGGATGTCGCCATAGTGATCGACGAAGCTAATGCTGATGCCTCAATCTTAAAAGCGTTTGTTGTTTTGTCGGAGGGATCGGCTGTCAGTGGAGAAGAATTAAAACAGTATTTATCGAGTCATTTACTCCACTATATGGTTCCACAATTGATTAAATGTATTCGTGAAATTCCTTTAACCTTTAACGGTAAAGTTGATAGCGCCAAATTGCTTGAGCTTGAAGATGATAAAATAGGTACTAATGACAATGAGAAAATGAGTGCCTTAGAAATATCGGTGCTCGAAGAGTTTAGACGGGTATTGGGTTGTACAGAGCTATCTATACACAGTGACTTTTATCAATCTGGCGGTGATTCGATAAAAGCTATCCAGTTGGTTACATTGCTCCAGAAAAAAGGCATTAGCGTAGTCGCGAAGGAAGTGCTCCAGTTACCGACGCCAAAATTATTGTGTCGCCATATTGACAGTCGGGCGATATTTATGGAGCCAGAAGAAGCTGTCAAGATATCGACTTTCTCGCCCACGCCAATTATGAAATGGTTTAGCGGCCTGTTGTTAGGAAAGAAAGAGATATACCACCAAATGCTCTCCTTATCTTTCCCATCATGTTTAACTCAAACCGAGTTGGATAAGATCTTGGATGCGTTGGTATCATTCCATCCAATCCTGAATAGCTATGTAAAAGATAAACACTTTACTTTACAAGTACGGGAGGCGATGAGGCATGTTAAAACACGCAGAGTGAATGTGACGGGGTTTGAGCAACGGGAATATGTGGCGAGAACGCATCTGGAGGCGTCAAGCTGGCCTGAATCTGCGCTATTTCAGGCAATTATCCTTGATGATGGTAACGAGACCGAATTACTGCTAATTGCCCATCATTTGATTATTGATGGCGTATCCTGGCATATTTTGATAACAGACTTAAATACACTGGTTGAGCAGCATTTAAATCATCAGCCGCTTAAATTACGCCAACAAAATAATAATTACGCCAGATGGATTGATTTTACTGAACATTATGCAAAAACAGTCAGTGTTGATGAGATCGGCTTTTGGCAACAGCAAATCAGTGGCGCTTCTTTATTTACGTATCAAGACTTATATAATCGTAAATTAACGGTGGGTTTGCTAACCAGTGAAATAGCCGGTGTTAACTTTGACAGTTTTACCAAATTATGTGGAATATTGAAACTCAAGCCCAATGAATTATTTTTCTCACTGTTTACCTACTCATTATTTAAAACTTTTAATAAAAATAATTTTACCGTTGAGCTTGAAGGTATCGGAAGAAGTTCACAACAGAGTGAAGTGGATTTAAGCCATAATATCGGCTGGTTCACGTCAATCTATCCATTAATATGCCATTGTGAAGATAATATATCTTCCCATGTGAAAAAAACAAAAATAGCCATGCGTCGGGTTAATGATAATGGTATGGCCTATCAATCCATTCGCCATTGCTCGACAGAAAAACATTTAAGTCGTATTCACAACGTACCGAAGTTCAATTATTTAGGTGATTTTTCCGGATCGGTTCATCAGGGCGCTGTGAACATCAAGTCAATTTACCCTCATGCGATTTCCAGTGTGGATAATATCTATACGGAAGCTTTTGATTTCAATATTTATTGGGAGCAAGGGTGTAAAGTGAGTGTGAGTTACATTGAGCAGTTGATAGATATTCCTAAAATTGAAAATATCATTAATGTCATGGAGAGTAAGCTCAAGGAACTTATCGATTTAAATAATTATGATTTCAAGGACTTTTATATACCCAGTGATTTTCCTACTATTTCATTATCAAGTACTGAACTTGAACACTTAATCTCTGAATTATCTATGCTTTCAATTTAAATTTGGGTTATTAACTTATGACAGATTCATTTGATATTGCCATCGTTGGCATGGCATGCCGATTTCCAGATGCTGAAAACCCAGAGGAGTTTTGGCAAAATTTAATATCAGGAAAAGAAAGCATTAAAAGATTCACGCAAGATGAACTCCTTGCTAATGGTTATAAAGCAGAAGATATCAATAATCCCAACTTTGTAGCAGCTAAAGCGACGCTTGAAGATTATAAATCCTTTGATAATCATCTTTTCGGATATTTAAAAGACGAAGTTGATAAGATGGACCCGCAGTGTCGATTATTACACGAATGCTGTTGGCATGCATTGGAGGACGCTGCTTATATAGGCCAAAATAGTGATGAAAGAATAGGTCTATTTGCCGGGGCGGCTTCAAACATTCCTTGGATATCGAGTTTATTAAAGAGCAAGCTTACTCCCTCTGAAACATTCGATGTGGTGAATTGGAATTTACCTGAGTCCATCATCACAAGAACCGGATATCGTCTGGGGTTGAATGGACCGGTAGTGGCGATCCACACCGCTTGTTCAACGTCGCTGGTTGCTATTCATACGGCGTGTCAGTCAATTTTAAGTGGAGATTGTGACTTAGCTTTGGCTGGCGGGGTTTCTTTAACGTTACCTCAAGAGTCTGGCTACCTGTATCAGCAAGGCATGGTGCGTTCAGCGGATGGTCACTGCCGACCTTTCGACATTAACTCCAATGGGACTGTTGGCGGCAGTGGGGTCGGCATTTTGTTGCTTAAGCCTTTGGATAGAGCCATCGAAGATAATGACTATGTTCATGCGGTGATCAAAGGCTCCGCGATAAACAATGATGGTCAGCGCAAAGTTGGATTTACCGCTCCGAGTGTTCAAGGGCAGGCGGAAGTGATAGCCAGCGCTCAAATGTTGGCTGGCGTTGAACCGGAGGAGATTAGCTATATCGAGTGTCATGGCACTGCTACTGAGATAGGTGATCCGATTGAGGTATCAGCGCTATCTAAAGTGTTCGGCGACTCGAATCATCTATGCATGCTTGGTGCGGTGAAAAGTAATATCGGGCATCTGGATGAAGCGGCTGGTGTTGCCGGTGTCATAAAGACGGTGATGTCTTTAAAAAATAAGAAACTCGCACCAACCCTTCACTATAAGGTGCCTAATGACAAGCTACATATCGAAGAAACGCCGTTCAAAGTTGTAGATAGACCAATGGAGTGGGCAGTTTCAGGAAATAAGAAACGTATTGCCGGCGTCAGTTCATTTGGTATTGGCGGGACGAATGCCCATATCATTTTAGCGGAAGCGGATGAACCAACCGTTCTGAAAACAGAGGCCGAGATATTACCGAATGTGTTCTTACTCTCCGGTGAAACGCCTGAATCACTCACCAATAATCAACATAATTTAGCTGACTTGCTCCAGACTAAGCAGGACATCAGGTTATCTGACGTTGCATACGTATTGCAGGAGGGGCGAGTACATCATAAATATCGAAAATCAGTGGTTGCTTCCTCATGCGACGACTTAATTAAAGCCCTGCGAAAACCCAGTTCCCAACCGACAAAAGCTTCTGGGGCAGAGTATCAAATTGTGTTTCTGCTGCCCGGTCAGGGAGCGCAATATACCAATATGGCGCGTGCCTTGTATGACGCTCATACAGAATTCCGGGATATTGTTGACCATTGCCTGGCGATAGCGTCTCACCATTTAGGTGAATCTCTGAAAGAGAGATGGTTTACCGATGGTGTTGCAAATGAATTACAGAAAACGAAGTACGCTCAACCGGCCATTTTTATTGTTGAATATGCGCTCGCTCGTTGCTTGATGGAACTTGGCGTTCAACCCTCAAGCTTACTCGGTTACAGCTTTGGTGAATTGGTCGCCGCGGCAATTGCGGAGGTGTTTTCCTTGGAAGATGCCATTAATTTTGTGATTGCTCGTGGCAAACTCATGCAAGATTTGCCGACGGGGGCGATGTTGAGTATCCCGCTGCCTGTTGCAGAGGTTAACGCTATATGCCCGGCAGGAATAGTTGTGGCGATTGACAATAAAGACTCGTGTGTCGTATCAGGATCGGAAGTAAATATCGAAGAGTTCGCAGCGATACTCAAGAAAAAGCGTATTCTGACTACACCAATTAAGTCTAAACATGCGGCGCACTCGCCGGCGATGAAACAAATTAATGGCGCACTCCAGGCTGTGATGGCTCAATTTAATCTCAGTGCGCCAAAGATCCCGCTTATTTCTTCCGTGACGGGATTGCCGTTAACCGCCTCGCAGGCAGTGTCAGCGGAATATTGGGCAGCACAGGCTGAACGTACAGTCTGCTTCGTCAAGGGATTTGAGCACCTGATTGAGAAACACAAAGCCTCTATTTTTATTGAAGTGGGTGTTGGCCGCGATCTGATCAATCTCACACGGCGATATCTCTCTCAAGATGATTTTAATGTGCTGATCCAGTTACTGCCAGAAGAGATCAAAGCGCCAGAACTGCCTTATTCATATTGGGGAGCGTTGGGTAAACTGTGGCAACAAGGCGTTCAGATTGACTGGCATAAGGTACGATTTACCGATAATTGCAGACGTATTCCATTACCAGGATATGCCTTCGATAGAAGCGTTTTTTGGCCCACAGAGGCAAATTTCCTGAATATTTTCTCTAACGCGCCAAACGCAGTAAAAGCAGAGAAAAAAGTTGAACGGAAAGAGCGGATGTCTGACTGGTTTTATCAACATGGCTGGAAACAACAGCCGTTGAACACATCAAATGCGCCATCAAGTGATGAAACAACGCTCTTGCTACGACTCGGACAGCCATCGGCGCCAACATGCTGTATGGAGAGTCGCTTACAACGTTACTACAAGAAATTAATAAAGATTCATGTGAGCAACGAGAAGGTGTTTGATCTGGATGGCGAAAGCCAAATTAGATCCGATAACCAAGAAGACTTTAATCAACTCTTTAAGTTACTCGAACAGAGTCATGTTTCTGTATCGAACATTGTTGTTGATTGTATTGATTCAGCGCTGGCTGTCGATGAATTGCTATCACAAATTCTTCATCTCTTAAAGTCATATCGTGCGCAAACAACCAACAGTACTCTTAGAAATATCACTTTGCTGGTGAAATATGCCGTCGTGGTATGCAGTGAAAAGAGCATTGATCCATCATCAGCGGCGGTTATGGCAATAAGCACCGTGATTCGTCAAGAGTTTCCGGATTTATCTTGTCGTGCGATAGACGTTGGCGACATGGCAACAGATTGCGGAGCGACCAAGTTACTTGCTGAAATTGCATATGGTGGAAGCGAGACCGTTGCGTATCGCAATAACAGAAGATGGTGTGAGGATTTCGTTCCTTACGTGTCTTTAGCCGATCGAAATCACGTCAGTCTGAAAAAGGAAGGGACTTATTTATTGATTGGTGGCGCGGGCTTTATTGGTAAAACGTTTTCAAATTACCTCGCTAAAGAATATCAAGCTAATTTAATTATTACGTCGCGCTCTAGTGCTTATTTGGATAATTCTTGGCAACAAATAGATAAACAGGCTTCTTCGTTGCAGCTGATCCAAGCTGATGCGAAAGAGTTAGATGCCATGTCTGAACTTGTTCAAAACGTCATTAAAGATCATGGCAAGATAGACGGCGTATTCTACCTGGCGGGAATTACAGGAGAGGCGTCACTAAGGTCTATTATTGAAACTGATAAGGCTTATATTCAGGCACACCTTGAAGCTAAACAAAAAGGAATTGAAGTCTTAGAGCAAGCGTTAGCGGAAATTGATTATGATTTCTGTGTTGTTATTTCATCACTTGCGCCAATCTTGGGGGGACTTGGTTTCTATGCTTATGCCGCCGCTAGTGCTTATTTAGATGCGTTTGTCATTCAGCACAACCAATATAACCAGAATAATTGGACATTGATCAATTGGGATGGTTGGGAAGTCGCGGTAAAAAGTGACATTAATGAAAAAATTGGCACCAGTTTGTCGCACTTATTGGTAACGAAAGAAGAAGGTATCTTATTACTGGCTGATGTACTCAATTATCAAGAAAAAGACGCTTTAATTATCTCGACCGCTGACATTAATGCCCGCATTGCGCAATGGTCTAAACCAAGCCAACTTGAAGAGCAAGGGAATGATAATAGCAATAAAGAGTATTCAGGCAGGCCAGATCTTGAATGTGACTTTGTTACCGCTGGTAACGAAATTGAAACTCAGCTAGTCGGAATATGGGAAGCGTTTTTACGTATCAAGCCATTAGGCATAGAAGATGATTTTTTCGATTTAGGCGGCAACTCTCTTAAAGCGATCACTTTATTGTCGCAAATACACAAGAACTGCAATATTGATGTGCCATTGACCTATTTCTTCAAACATCCAACGGTCAAAGAAATTGCCGAATTTGCCGGAAGTCAATCTGAAACATCAGGGTATCAGGTGATTCAAGCTGTTGCTGAACAGGATTCGTATCCGTTGTCTCCCGGTCAGAGACGTATCTATTTGCAACAAATGTTCGATAAAGGATCTGTTGCTTATAATGAAACTGCGGTTTTTAATATTGTCGGCCACTTGGATATCCCAAAATTCGGTGAAACGCTACAGAAATTAATCCAACGACATGAATCCCTTAGAACTTCGATAATATTAGTTAATGGTGAACCGAGACAAAAATGTCATAAAGAACCCACTGTTGAACTCAAGCATATTAAATTCAATACAGCAGGATTAAATCCGCTTCAAGTTAAAGAGCAGATAAAGCAGTTAATAAAACCATTCAACTTACATAAAGACGCGTTAATTAGGCCAATTCTTATTGAATTAAAACAATATGAATATCTATTTTTCTTGGATATTCACCACATTATATCTGACGGTTTATCTCAGGATATTTTTGTGAGAGATTTTCTGGATATCTACCAGGGGGTAGAATTAGCTCCTCTCAATATACAATATAAAGATTACACTATTTGGCAAAGTGAAATAGCAAATAGTTGTAGGGTATTAGCGCAAAAGGATTTTTGGTTAGACAAGCTGAAAAACATACCAGAAATTAAACTCCCATGTGATTTTGACCGGGAACATATCACAGATGATTGTGGGGAGAGACTTTACTTTTATTTAGAAAATGAAACTACAGAACGATTGGTTAATATGTTCAGTAGAGATGGTGCGACCAATTTCATGATCTTCATATCTACCTACTATTTGCTATTAGCTGATTTAACAAAGCAGGCGAAATTCTGTATTGGAACGCCCATATTAGGTAGGCCACAAAGTGAGTTGCAAGATGTCATAGGGATGTTTGTCAACCTTCTGCCAATTCCATTTGATTTTGATGAAACGATGACTTTTAGAGATTTAGTTAACTCTGTTTCTGATGTTGTTATCTCATCATTTGATAATGCTAATATTCAATTTGAAGAAATCGTTAAAGCAATAAATGTAAAACCTAAGAAAAATAGAATGCCGATATTCGATACCGTATTTTCATATATGAATATTGGTATGGCTGATTTTGAAATGCCTAATTTGAAGTTAAGCCGATATGAAATAGAACAAGAAAGTGCCAGATTTGACCTGGCGTTCTTTGTGAAAGAGATCGGCGGTGGATATGAATTTAGCTTTGAATATAAGAGTGCATTATTTACCAGTGAAAAGATTAAATTTTTCATAGAGAGATATATTGATCTGGTCAATAATATCTTAAATCATTCGGATGTTCCTATTTCTGAATACGTTAAACATGCAGAAGTGAATTTGGATATTCCTAAAGATGAGAGCCTTTTAGAATTTAACTTTTAGTGGATTGATATAATGGAGTGAAACCGAAACCCGCTCCATTTTATTGACATTTTTAAAAATATGAAAAATTTTATAGATATTAACAATAGTAAAAATGCTGATGTTCGGCTCTATTTGATTCACCATGCTGGTGGTTCGCACATGCTTTATCGACCTTGGTCACATTTATTGCCGGGCTGGATAAAGTGTATCGCTCTTGAGTTACCGGGAAGAGGCATGGGTTTTGGTGAGCCGCTCCCGGAATCGATGGAGCAGGTTATCGAGTTATTTCTGAATCAAATTCAGACGGATAAGCCATTTGCTATTTTCGGCCATAGTATGGGTGGCCTTATCGCGTATGAATTAACGCTAAGGTTACAGAATTTAGGTTTATCCCCTGTTTGGTTAGGTATTTCAGCTTTCAAACCCCCGCACTTAAAAAATAAAGAGAATTTATCGCGTGCGTCATTCAATGATGATCAGTTAACCGAATATCTTGAGAAATTGGGCGGTTCGAAGGACTTTTGTGAAGACCGTGTGGTGATGAAAATGATGTTAGATATTGTGCGGAGTGATTTTAGAATAATAGAGTCCTGGCGTATGAGTGATGCGAAAATTAGTGATAAAACGGTAGTGCATAGTTTTTCCGGCCTATATGACGTTGCAGTCACTCCTCAAATGATCTCTTCCTGGCAAGATTATATAAATGGTAAATTCCTTCATAGTACTTTTGATGGAGATCATTTTTACCTTAATAGTTTCCCAAGTAGCTTGATAAATAAAATAGTAAGCGATCTGAATTTCAATCGGTGATTTATATGAAATATGTGATTATTTGGACATTGGTTTTTAGTGATAAATGGAATGCTTTAAATCGTTCTCAAAGAGAGCAATTGCAGAATGAATCGCTGCCTGAAATTCTGGTGAAGTACCATGATTTTATTAGTCTTAGAACCGTAGATTCGGAAGGGTTTTCTGCTGATTTTCAAGATATTGTCATTATTGAGACGGAAAGCTTGGAACATTACTACTGTATGCTCCAGGATATGCGAAATACAACAGTAATATCAGATGGGTATTTGAAAATTTCCAATATATTAATGGGCATAGAAAATGCCCATGAAATATATAAGTCACATAAAATATAATGGAATGGATGGATTAGAAAATGCCTGTGAATTATAACATTGTCGCTTTAAGTCCAATGCAAGAAGGGATGCTTTATCATTCCATTGAAGAGGGCAGTAAAGATGTTTACGTGACAAACTTTACCTTAACCATTGCGGGTCTGATTGATGAAAAGAAATTAGAAATTGCGTGGAACAGAGTGGTATCGGAACATCAAGCATTACGAACAGTTTATCGCTGGAAAGGGTTAAGCCATCCAGTTCAGATTATTTTTGACAATAAACCGCTTCACATAGATTTCAGAACATTTGAAAATAATAGTTATAGGGCAGATCAAGAAAATATTAATCAAATAGTCTCTCAGAAAACTGAAATCGATTTAGAACATTGCCCAGTTAAAATTAACTTATATAAAGCAGGCGAAGATAATTATATACTTCATGTTCAATATCATCACATTTGCATGGATGGTTGGAGTCTGGGGCTATTAATAACCCAACTTTGGGATTATTATGATCATCCTCAATTAAAATGTGTTGGCAACATTTTGGATTATCAAGATTATATTGTTCATTTAAATAAAGTGAAGCAATGTAATAAAGCCAGAGAGTTCTGGCAGGGTGCCATATCTCAGGGAGCGGCAATGAGTTTACCAAGTAAACAAAATTTGCTCTCAAAAGGCGTCGGTAAAATTGAATGTACATTAGATAAAAATCTAATAAACGCGGTCGAGTTATATTGTAAAAATAATGGATTTACGCTGGCTATTGCAATATACGCAGCTTGGTCAACTGTTTTAGCTAAGTATAATGATTCTGAGTCCATTTGCTTTGGTACCACAGTATCCGGTAGAGATAATTTAATTTCTGGCATTGAAAATAGCATTGGTTTATATATTCAAACACCGCCTTTGTTAATTGATAATTTATCCAGTCAAATGACTCTCATCAGTATCATGAAGAGTGTACAAACCACGATATTGGAGCGAGATGCTTATAAAGAATATCCGATATCTGAAATACAAAGCATTAATAAAATAAAACATAATCTTTTTGATAGTATTGTGGTGATAGAGAATTACCCAATTTCGAGAAGGTTACAACAGATGTCAACCAGTGTGGATATTCTTTCATATACAACGTCTGAAACCACAAATTTCAATCTGAGCTTAGAAGTCAATTTACTTGACTCCGCGATTTTAAAACTCAGTTATAATGCTGGAAAATACGAACAATATTTTATTAATAGCATCCTGAAACAGTTCACCAGAATATTAAAATCGATAGCGTATAATGCAGAAAAAACATTATCTGAACTCGGTTTCTTAGATGAAAAGGAATATAATCAGTTAATTATTGATTTTAATAATAATGATGTTTCATTACCTGGGCCTGCTCACTTAACTTTCGCATGGCAGGCGGCGGTAGAAAAATATCAAGATGATATCGCCATTAGACAACAAGGTATTAGCGTCACTTACGCGGAACTTGATGAGCTATCTAACCAAATTGCAAACAATCTCTATTCAAAAGGTGTTAAGTATCAGGAGCTTATTGCAGTTAAATGCCGTGCTAGCATTCATACGATAGCGCTGTTAATTGCGATAAATAAATTAGGTGCGGCCTATGTTCCGATTGATATATCTACTCCGGAAGAGCGGGTAAACAAGATTTTATCTAATGGGATTAAACATATTATTTATCATGATGATTTGCTCAGTTTATCGAAGGTAAACGAAGGTGGCGATCAACGACCAAATTTGGCATACTCTGAAAATGACCTTGTATATACTATATTTACCTCAGGATCTACCGGAGAACCGAAGGGAGTGATGCTAGAACACCACACGGTTATGAACTATATCTACTGGGCTATTAGCGCCTACCAT
Source organism: Photorhabdus hindustanensis (assembly GCF_002968995.1). Classification (NCBI taxonomy): domain Bacteria; kingdom Pseudomonadati; phylum Pseudomonadota; class Gammaproteobacteria; order Enterobacterales; family Morganellaceae; genus Photorhabdus; species Photorhabdus hindustanensis. The sequence goes on along the minus strand of NZ_PUWT01000020.1, from coordinate 16,780 downwards.
TCAGAGGGTTATCGTTCGGTTTATCCTTTGTTTACCAGTCTTGCGTTTGACTTAACCGTGACTTCTATTTGGTGCCCGCTAATTTCTGGCGGAGAAATAGAAATTATCGATAAAGAGTCATTTGAAGCGTTGCAAGATGTGGCTAAGAGCCAAAATCTAAGTCATGTCAAGATCACACCTTCGCAATTAAATCTACTTAATCAAATCTGTGATAATAAAAGTTCATTACAGACGTTTATTCTCGGCGGCGAACAATTAGAAAGTCAATTGTGTAAAGAAATAACAGATAAACTGAAACCTGGCGTAACTATTTGTAACGAATATGGCCCGACAGAAGCTACGGTTGGTTGTATGATCTATCGATATCAACAAGATCAACAAGAAAACCCGGTTGTTCCGATAGGTAGACCGATAAATAACGCGAAAATATATATTTTAGATAAAAACTTGCATCCTCAACCAATAGGTGTTCCCGGTGAGATTTATATCGGGGGAAGAGTCCTTGCCAGAGGATATTTGAATCGGCCGGATTTAACCGCTGAAAAGTTTATTGATAGCCCCTTTGATCATAAATCAAAACTATATAAAACCGGTGATTTGGCTTTTTTTAACGGTGAGGGTGACATTGAATATATCGGTAGAGTAGACAATCAAATAAAATTGAGAGGCTATAGAATTGAGCTAGATGAAATAGCGACAAAAATAAAGTCATATGACGCATGCCGTAATGCCGTTGTGGTTATCAAAAAGGTTCATGGAGAAGATCAGCTAGTTGCTTATTACGTTTCTAGTCAAAATATTGAAGAGAATAGCCTAAGACGTTATTTATCTGAATCTCTTCCTAATTACATGGTGCCTGGCATATTCAAAGCGGTGGATGAAATTAAATTGACAACGAATGGGAAAGTCGATTTAGCAAGCCTGCCTGATCTTGATTTAACGAGCAAAAATATTGCTGATTTAGAGGGTTCAAGCTATAAAGATAAAGTACTTGAGGTATTCTCCTCAATTTTAGAGGTAGATCAAATAGACCTTAAAACCAGTTTCTTTGATTTAGGGGCTAACTCAATAAAACTGCTTAGAATCACAAATGTTTTGAATGAGTTCCTACCTTTCCCGTTAAAAGTTGTCGATTTCTTCACATACACGAATATGGCGACTCTTATTTCCTATATTGAGTCCGGTGAAAAACAGGAAATAAATTTGGTCAATAAAGAAGAGGCTATGTCGAGACGAGACCGACTAGCGGAACGTCGTGGAAAAATGAAGAAAAGAGTCAGTTTTATTCATTAATAAATATGGAGATAAATAATCATGACTTCACAATCTATTAAAAACGTGGTCTTAACAGAGTTGAATGGCGATGCGGAAGAGATAAGAAGGGTTGTAGATATTTGGTATCTTGCTTCAATTAAGTGTCATCATTTTGTTAGCGAGAGTTTTTGGCACTCATGTAAGGAGGATATGATGAATATATATATTCCTGGTGCTGAAACTGTAGTTGCCAAATATAATGATGAAATTGTTGGATTTATCAGTTTGGTTGATAACATTCTGGCGTCAATATTTGTGCATCCTGATTTTCAAGGTAAAGGGATTGGAAAGAAATTACTATTCGATGCCTTCGGTAAAAGAAGTGATTTAGTTCTTAACGTTTATTCAAAAAATAAACTGGCGAGAGATTTTTATAAAATGAATGGCTTTGTCGAGGAAAAAGAAGGTGTGGATGAACATACTGGTGAGTTAGAAATTACGATGAAGTGGAATGGCTAATTAACTTTAAAGATGAGATATTAAAATGGTTGATAATAGTAATGTAATTAGTGAAGCTACGGTAAGTTATTGGAAGGGATTTTTATCTGAATATCGTAGCCCAGAGTACGAGATTTCTTATTGTAAAGATATCTCATCTAAACCAACAAAGTTTAGCTTTTCTGAAGAAACTTCAAAGACCTTACTTTCAATTGCAAATGGTTCAAATAAACGGTTGAGCATATTGCTCGTGTCTTTGGCCGCTTATGCGCAGGCAATAATGTTGAAGAGTTCTGAGGTGACTGTTGTTACTGGAAATTATCTCGAAGATTCAACTGGACCAAAGGTATTATGCCTACCGTTTAACTTTGATAGTGAGTGTACCTTAAAAGAGGTGATCGTAGCTGCTTCAACAAATATTCAGCAAAAGCTGGCGTATGCCGTAGCATCTTTTCAAAACATTTTTGATAGTACAGTCACCTTCCCTTTAGCTGTTATATTGAAAAATTGCCAAAAAGAGTCTTATGAATTCTTTGAGCGCGCCTTATCGCAATTATTCTTTGAACATGATAACGAGCGGATATCCTGTGAAGTGACTTCGATATACGGTTCAGATTATGTCATCACTATGATGAATATGGTGGAGTCTTGGGCGAATAAAATACGCTCTGATTGTAAAATTTCTGAGTTGCTAATCGCTGATCCCTTTTTCTTAGATGCTGTTGAAGTTGAAAATGGTATTAATACCGAGCAGTCGATACTGGCTTTATTTAAGCAACAGGTCAGTATGAACCCTGCAAAAACGGCTATCGCAGATGATGTTGGGGAATTGAGTTATGCTGAACTGGATAAATTGAGTGATACCTGCGCCGTCAGGTTAATAGAGTTAGGTATCGAAAGAGGCGATACGATTGGTATACATATGCCGCGATCTTGTTCAGCAATAGTAGCAATGTTCGCGGTGCTTAAAGCCGGCGGAAAATATTGTCCTTTCGATATAAATTGGCCCGTTGGCAGAAAGAAATATGTGCTAGATACTGCGGAGATGCGATTAGTTATATCGTCAATTGATACCCAGTTGGCGTTGGAAGAGTACCGCCAGATTACCTATGATAATTTGCAACACAATGGATTTGATATAAAACAAAACCTTCAATTGCCTGAAATTAATGGTCAAGATTCCGCTTACATTATTTTTACCTCTGGCTCGACGGGTAATCCAAAAGGGGTTGAAATTCCTCACAGTGCCGTTGTCAATTTGGTCAAAGGGCTATATCAAAAGGTTTATCGCAATTACCCGTGGGATTTGAACGTCTCAATGATATCAGCACTCAGTTTTGATGCGTCGGTACAGCAGCTATATCCGGCTCTGTTACTGGGCCATACGCTGCATATTGTGCCTGATGAGATCAGAAAAAATGGCAGGAGAATCAGTCAATTTTGGCGTGACAGAAAGATCCATATTGCCGATTGTACTCCAACCCATTTAAGGATGATTAGGTCACAAATGAATGGTCAGCGCATTGATTGTCAGGTAAAGCATCTGATGATTGGCGGCGAAAAATTAGATCAGCAAAATTGGTTGAATTTCGCTGATTGCTGGGAGTCGGTTCCGAATGCCTCTAACGCATATGGGCCCACAGAATGTTGTGTACAATCACTCTCTTTTGAATTTAACGCTTCAAGCCAGATTAATACTGAGACTATTCCTATTGGTCTGCCAATGTCAGGTGAGGAAATTGTACTGATTGATGAGTTTATGCGAATTCTTCCCAAAGGGGCAGTGGGGGAAATTGCTATATCTGGGAAAGGGTTGGCAAAAGGCTATATTAATAATGCCCGGTTATCTCAAGAATCTTTCATTTTCATCAATGGTAAGCGTTATTATCGAACGGGTGATCTGGCAAGATATATCGGTGAGGAAGGGATGATTTATTTAGGGCGGATAGATAGTCAGGTGAAAATAAATGGATATCGAATAGAACTTGGAGAAATAGAGAAAGTTATTCAACAAGCGATATTAAAACTTAATTCCGTGGATGATATTAAGCCAGTTATTGATGTTCATGTGATAGTCAATAATAAAGAATCTGGTAATCAATTATTAATCGCTTATATTTGTACTAATGAAGAAATCGATTTTGGTACGATTCGTAAGGAAATTGCGTTCCATCTTCCTGATTATATGGTACCAGCATATTTCATTGCGGTTGATAAATTCCCGCAAAATAGTAGTGGTAAAATTGATAACGCTAAATTACCAGATCCTCGTTGCGACGTGGTGCAGAAAAAAATTGTGGCATGTAATAGCGAGACGGAACAGCAAATATTGGATATCTGGGCGGATTTACTGACTACTCGGAAAGAGAATATCAGCTTAACAGATAACTTCTTTGATTTAGGTGGTTCATCATTTAAGTTAGCGCAACTTAGTTTCAAATTAAGTGAAGTATTTGCGCGGGAAATAGAAATTGTCGATTTATTTCAATACACTACGATTCAGTCACAAGCACAATATATAGATGGCAATCAACAACCATTAGACAGTTCCGATAATGGCGCTAATTCAACAGAACAGTTTGATGAAGCGTTAAAGATATTCGGTCTTTAAGCTTAATTTCGTTAATTTATCCATTTTAAAAATATCAATTGAAAAATATCAATTGCAATATATTGATATTTTAATTAAACGTCTCTCAATAATTTAATGGCTAATTTAGCACTTGCTAATATTGAAAATTATGAAAAAAGATAATCATACACACGAATTTACCAGGCAAAAATTAACGGGATTAGAAATCGCTATCGTCGGTGTTTCTTGTCGCTTACCTAATAGTGAAACAGTAGAGAGCTTCTGGAAAAATTGTTTAGAGGGCACGGATTGTATCTCTCGTTTTTCTGATGAAACATTGGCGAAAAATGGCGTGTCTAAACAGCATTATGCGAGCCAAAATTATGTCAATGCTAAGGGTGTTATTGATAATCCTTTAACGTTTGATGCTGATTTTTTTGATTATAACAAGCGTGAAGCTGAGTTTTTGGAGCCACAAATTCGTAAATTACATGAATGTGGTTTTGAAGCGTTAGGTTCTGCCGGCATTGTTCCGTCTGAATACAAAGGGGCGGTTGGTTGTTATTTAGCGTCAAGCGCTCAACTTGGTTGGCAAATGGCCGCTTATGACGAATGTGAACAAGATGGCGCTAGTCTTTTTTCTGCATTTAACTTGGTAGAGAAAGACTTTGCGGCAACTCGACTGGCGTACAAATTAGGTTTAACAGGACCGGCGATTGCCATTCAGACAGCGTGCTCTTCATCTCTCACCGCAATACACCTGGCATCAAGAGCCTTGTTATTAGGTGAGTGCCAGACAGCGCTTGTTGCCGCTGCGACTTTAGTGACGCCCAGTCAACAGGGCTACCTACATCAAGATGGCATGATCACTTCTCCAGATGGAACTTGCCGACCATTTGATGAAATGGCGAATGGTACTGTCGGCGGCGAAGGCGTTGGTGCGATAGTGTTGCAGCCGCTCAAAATTGCATTGGAGCAGGGACGGCCTATTTTGGCCTTGATTAAGGGATCAGCGCTTAATAACGACGGTTCAAGAAAGGTGGGTTACACTGCGCCGAGCATTGACGGACAATTCGAAGCGATTAGAAGTGCTTTGGCTATGTCTAAGGTTGAAGCTGAATCCATTTCTTATATTGAAGCCCACGGCACGGCGACCAAGCTTGGTGATCCAATAGAAATAACCGCTCTGAATAAAGTTTTCGCCAACGTCCCACAGCACAGCATTGCTATTGGGTCGGTGAAGTCGATTATTGGGCACCTTGATAGTGCGGCTGGAATGGCCGGATTAATAAAAACGGCGCTGATGTTAAAACACAAAAAGCTGTGCGCTAATCGGTACTTTACGAATCCTAATCCTAAAACAAAACTCTCTTCTTCACCTTTTTATGTTAATACCGACAGCAAAGATTGGGATAGCGCAACCGTAAGGCGAGCGGGGGTGAGTTCATTTGGTATTGGGGGAACCAATGCTCATGTGATACTGGAAGAATATGTCTGTGAACCTCACGATGATCAAGCTTCCGATGCAGTAAAACTTCTCCCGTTGTCGGCTAAATCTGAATGGAGCTTAGGTGAAATGGAGAACCGGTTAATCGCGTGGTTAGCCTCTAATCCCAATAAATTAGCTGATGTCGCTCATACCTTACAAAATGGTCGCGAGCATTTTGGTTATCGATCTGTATTGGTTTGCTCAGACGACAGGGCGATATACTCTACAGCCGACTTTGTTCGTGGTCGGTGTGAACCTGCAAACAAACGTGTTGTTTTTCTCTATCCCGGTCAAGGCTCGCAATATCAGACTATGGGGCTAGGCTTATATCTCCGCGAATCGGTTTTTAAAGAGCAAGTAGAGCATTGTTTATCACTTTTGGACGATGAAAAAAGGGAACAGATAAGAAATTACTTAATGGAACCGGAAAGTTCTAATGCGTTTCCTGCCGAAATCATACAGCTTGCCATATTCATCGTTGAATACGCGACAACGCGATTAATGGAATCAAAGGGTATTCAGCCTGATATATTATTAGGTCATAGTCTGGGTGAATATGTTGCGGCGACTATTTCAGGGGTTTTTGCGCTAAAAGATGCTCTATTTTTGGTTGGCAGGCGAGCACAATTGATGGAGAAAATGTCTCCAGGCGCCATGTTGAGTGTACCTCTGTCAAAAGAGCAAGTTGTAGAACTATTAGCGGGAAGTTTAGAAATTGCGGCGGTTAATGGTAAAGATTCAACAGTATTGTCTGGTTCTATTGAAGATATCGAGAACCTAAAATCTTACTTGCAATTACAGGGCATTCATTCGCGTCAACTAAAAACTACTCACGCGTTCCATTCTAAAACGATCGATGAAATACAGGATGAATATGAGCAGGTATTGCAAACGGTCGCGTTTAATTCTGTAAATATCCCAATTTTGTCAAACCTATCTGGTGATTGGCATGATAATAATGAAATTAGAAAACCAGCATATTGGTTGTCTCATCAAAGAGATAAAGTCGACTTTTTAGGGTGTTTAGAGACGCTTTCTTCGCAGCAAAATCTTGTTTTCATCGAAGTAGGGCCGGGCAACACTCTTGCTAGTTGTGTACAGAAATTCTTTAAACAAAAATCGGATCAGCAAATACATATTGCCAATATGTTAAGGCATCCGAATTTACCTGAGGGGGATATCACCTATTTCTACAGCCAAATTGCTAAGTTGTGGTGTACTGTTGGATTAGGAAACCGGCAAGTGCCGAGCAGCCAATCTGGTCGTCTCATTCATTTACCTGTGTACGCATTTGCTGAAAAAGAGTTTACAAAGATCAGAGATCGGCTGGTAAAAGGTCGAACGCCACAGATTAAATCACCGGATATAAAAGGAAACATCTTGTATCGACCGGTGTGGTATAGAAGTTCGTGTGATGATATTAAGAAAATGGCACATGAAGGTCAGGTATATGTTCTAACCACACATCGTGGAGCTAATAGCAATAGAGCGCTGGTCGATAACGTTTTATCAGGACAAAATATTATCTTTGTCGAGGAGGTTGATAAATTACCTTCGTTAAATCTAACGGGCTGTTGTTCGTTTGTATTAATGCCTAATGCAGAAGACTTTGTTGGTGATCCAATAGCACATTATCTTGAATGGCTCGCATGTATCAAAAATATATTATCCAGTAAGTCACTCGCGGCCTCTCGGTTTATTCTGTTAACGCCCCAAATTGAGAATGTGCTCGGCTATGAAATCACCGATGCCGCTATCTCATTACTGAAAGGCTTAATACAGTCAATTAACCATGAGCATCAAGAGCACTATGGCTATCAAATTGACATCTCCTTCGATGAATTAGCACAGGATAATTCAACCCAGTCTTTATTTCGTCATTTAATCAGTTCTGATATTAATTATCGAATGGCAATAAGACATAACCAAATTTGGTTGCCAGAGTTCAAATCACTGCCGAATAAAAGCGTTGAAACTCATCAACAATGTAATGGGTTGCATGAGAGATGTTTAGTCTTAATCAGTGGTGGATTAGGTGGAATCGCCTTGCAGCTCTCACACAGTCTGGCACAACACTATAAAGCCCGTATTGTGCTTGCCTCTCGAACAGCTATTCCTGACCGTTCACAATGGGAAAGGATCAAGGAAAACGAGAAACAATCGGTATTGATTAAACAAATTGAGTGTGTGGAGAAGATTGAACAACTCGGTGGGGAAGTGATACTGCGACAATTGGATGTGACAGATAAACCCCAACTTTTCGACACGTTACAGTATCTGGAAAATAATTATGGGGCCATCAACATGGTGATTCATAGCGCAGGCTCGGATGCTGGGGCGTTGATTATGCAACCTGATATATCATCACATCGCAAAATCATGACGGCTAAAGTAGAAGGAGCGATGAACCTGATATCGTACTTTGAAGGGAAACCGCTAAGTTCGATGATTTTATGTTCTTCATTACTCTCTTACTGTGGCGCCCCTGGGCAATCTGCTTATGTTGCTGCAAATGCATTTCTCGACGCGATTGCTGATAGACGAGATCTAAAATTCAAGATCTATTCTCTCGCTTGGGATCGCTGGCTGGAAGTTGGCATGGCGTCAAGAAATATGAAAATTGACGCATCCACAGAAGGATTAACCAATCAGCAAGGTGAAGCCGTATTTCTACAAGCACTTTCACAGGCGACGCAACAACGATTATTAGTTTCTGTAATACCGATTGAGGAAAGAGTAAATACACTGGATAGAGAAAAAGCCAATATTTTGGCAGAGACTAAAAATGAGATCGTAAGCAAAAATATTTCGATTAAACAGGTGATTTCAGAAGAAGTACAACACCAGTTGGGGCTTTCTGAAATTGATGAGCATTGCAGCTTCTTTGCACTTGGGGCCACATCATTGGATATCGTTCAAATCAATGAAAGGCTCAAACAGCGTATCTATCACGATATTCCTATATCAATGATGTTTACCTACAGCACCGTGTCGAAACTAGAAAATGCAGTGGCATCTAAGTTGAATAACATTCAAGAAAACGAAGCGGCATTATTACAACATCGAACTTCAGCTAGCCAACTTGCAAAACAAAGAATGAAGAATAAGAGGGTAAAAAAATCAGCTAATTACGCAGTATAATAGGTCGGATTTCTGACCTTTCCTGACAGAGCGTTTTTAAACTTTCATTTTTTCAACAAAAGTCTTATAAGGCGTTTTACCTTTCAAGCCATATATGTGGTTTGTGATATTGGTAAAACGCCTCCTTCCTATTCAGCCAAATTTGGCTTCCAAATTTACTTCTCCTTTATCATTAAGTCATGGGTAGAGTTTCTGATCCTAAAAGGGAGTTTCTCAACGATATAATTGATGCACCGATATTTTCTTTTCATATCGTTTAATCAATTTGACTTAGCGTTTTCTGGGACTCTGAGGAAGCCTGTTAAGGTCGTGACTGTATAGAACACAGAGTCCCCAGGTATAGAGATTTTCAAATTCTTACAAAGGTATAAAATTTTCTCTTCAATTAATGAGTGCCACTCGAACAGTTGGGTTCTCGGGGTACGATTTGCTATTAATTAGTTTTTTTCTCCCTCAGCTGCAAGATCTTTTTTCGAAGATAAAAAGTATCCCGAGATATTCTCCAGTAGCGGTAAGTCTTCCTGTGACATGATGGCTCTTTGAGCATGAGCCAATATTTTGATCTTTCTTATAGCCTCCTGTTTTTAATGAATGATTGTTATACGATATATAGTTAATTTCATTAATTAATTGATTTTTTGCTATATTTATGGTGAAATAAACTGAAAATATCCCTTTGTAATTTAATTTTAATTTGGTGGGTTAAGGATTAAACAGCATTAACCATAATAACCTTCCTCAAATTTTTCTTATAACTATTCAGTAAAGATTAAGAATCTTATTGGTTCAATTAATGGCAATGGTAATTCCCAGCAGAATAATAATAGGGCTGGTCGGATGGGCTATATTTTCCATGCAATCCGTACAGGCAGATGAGCTATCCTTTATTCATCAAAAACAGCAACAGCAGGCGCAGTATCTGAAAGACTCTTCCGCGGTACTGGATAGCCAACGTCAGCAACAAAAAACATTACTTGAAGATGCCCAGCAACAACGTGAGGATTTGCAGAAATCCCTGTCATTACCTGAGCAGACAGTCGATGGTACCTCAACTGTTGATACCCGGTGTGTCATCATAAATGAAATTACGTTGCAAGGTGCTCAGTCTTTACCCGCTTCTGTACAGAGCACGCTAGTTCAGCCTTATTTACATCGTTGTGTCACGCTTGCTGCACTCAAGCAGCTGGTGAGGACGGTAACTAATACTTATATCACTTATGGTCATATCACTTCTCAAGCGCAACTGCCCGAGCAAAACTTGGCGGATGGTAAGCTCAACATTGCAGTGATAGAAGGTAGGGTTGAATCTGTCGAAATTGATGGCGAACCACCGCGTATGACAAAGATGCTGTTTCCGGGAATGGCGGGAAAGGTCTTGAATTTGCGAGATGTTGAGCAAGGGTTGGAGCAGCTTAATCGCCTGACTTCTTCCCAATTTACCATTGATATACAACCCGGCATACAGCCTAGTTATTCCATAGTGCACATCCGGCGACAAGTCAGCCATTTTCCCGGTAAGGTACAGTTAAACATAGAGAACAGTGGTCAAAAAGGTACTGGTGAATATCAGGCTAGTGCTGGATTAGTTTTGGATGCCCCTTTTAGTCTTGGGGAACAGTGGTCGTTTTCCTGGACACAGGATACGGATTTTAGGCCAGCACACCACAGTCGCAATCTGGTCTTATCGGTAAGTGTGCCTTATGGCTATTGGACCGTGCGTTATCACTATTTTCGTAATACCTCACGGCAAGCGCTGATGTCCATGTATGACACTTACCCCTATGACAGTGAAAACCAAACTCACCAGGTTGATACCAGTCGTACCCTTTACCGAGATGGAAAACAGAAGCTGAGTTTGCAGTTAGGCAGCCGCCATAAGGTAGTGAAAAATGCTATTGCCGGTGAAAAACTCGCAGTGAGTAGTCCGGTGGTAAAAACTACCTATGTGAGTTCCCGGTACAGTACCGTATTTGGAGGTGGCTATTTCACGTTTAACCCCTCATTTGAGTATGGGCAGGTTGTAACATTGCCTCCTGTTGCAACCCGAAACGCGTTTCGTAAATTCAATTTGAGTAGCAGTTATTATTATCCAATTGTTTCTAATACCGCCTATTTGACCTCATTTTATGGCCAACTGAGTCCTGACAATCTGCTATCTCCTGAACGATTGTCAATCGGAGGATTATATTCGGTACGCGGATATAAAGCACAGTCCTTGAGTGGTAATCAAGGGCTTTATTGGCGTCAGGAGGTCACCCATCAACTTAACATGGGTAAGGTCGGGGCGCTGACACTCACTGGTGCATTGGATTATGGTTATCTGGTTGGACAATCCCGTTATGGGGTAGAAGAAGCCCACTTACTGGGTAGCGCTTTTGGCGTCACTCTGACACGGCGTGAGTTGTCATCCCAGTTGATGATCGGTAAGCCGCTGTACTATCCACATACCCTTAAGCCTGATGCGTGGGCGGCTTATGCCGCCGTTTCATTTGAATTTTAAGTTAATTCTTATAAGAAAAGATATCCCATTATGTCCGAACAACATCCCCCTAAAATGAAATATCTGAGTTATCTGCTGACTTACTTGATGGCGGTATATCCAATGCATCCAGCAATTGGTGCGGGTATTGCAGCTGCTAATAGTCAAACACAGGTCGTCCAGCCAGGAGAAATTCCTATTGTGAATATCGCAACACCTAATGGAGCGGGGATTTCACATAATATTTATCAGGACTTTAATGTGGGACCCGCCGGGGGGGTGTTAAATAATGCCACTAGTGAGGCTCAATCCATACTGACAGGGCCAATGGAGGCGAATCCTAACCTTAAGGAGGGTAAATCTGCAGACCTGATTATTAATGAGGTGATTGGTACCAACGATTCACAACTGCAAGGCCCGTTGGAAGTGGCGGGGCAAAAAGCCAATGTCCTCATTGCCAACCCGAATGGTATTACCTGCAACGGCTGTAGCTTTGTTAATACCCCGGCTGTCACATTATCCACTGGTAAACCGGTGTTTGATAAAGACGGGGAGTTAGAGGCTTTAGAAGTGAAAAAAGGCATTATAACTCTTGGTGAAAAAGGGCTGGATGCGACGACCCAGGATTATGTCGATATTATCAGTCGTGCCACGATACTTAACGGTAAAGTACAGGCTAAAAATCTGACACTAACACAAGGGGCAAACCAGGTTGATTTCAAGAGCGGGGCTACAACACCTATAGCAGGAGAAGGAGAAACGCCGCAACTGGCTGTTGATACTCGGGCTGTAGGTGGAATGTATGCTAATAAAATCCGCCTGGTGGGAACGGAGGCTGGTGTTGGCATTAATCTTACCAATCTGATCACAACCCAAGACGATATCAGTTTAACCGCTGATGGTAACATTACCTTAGGGGAGGTCCAGGCCAAGACGGACATCAATATCAACAGCAAAGCCATTGAAACGGCGGCACAAAGTAATGTGCAAGCGGGTCAACATCTGATATTGACCACCGAAACACTGCGGAATCAAGGGCAAATCCGTGCTGGTGGTGATGTCACCATTAAAGCGACTAAACTTGATAACGTAAACCCTACCAGGCAAAGTAACCCCATTATTACCGCGAGTAAAAACAACACCATTACAGCTAACGAGATAAATAATGTTGGCGAGTTAAGCGCGGTGCAAAATCTCAGCCTGACAGGTAAAAAGTTTTCAGCGAAAGCAATAAAAGACAGTCAGGAAAATATCATTGGTAAGTTGAGTGCTGGTGGAGATCTGACGGCGACATTTAAAGATACATTTCGTTTTGATTTGGATAAGGAACATTTTAAAGAAGGAAGGAAACCCACTGAGCTAGCTTTAATCGCAGGGAAAAACATCACTCTAACCGCCGAAGGTTTAGTCAATAATGCATCAATGATGGCAGAACAAAATCTAACCATTGGTGCTGGAGGATTATATTTAGGCCGAGGGAATTTAAAAGCAGGGAACCATGTCGTGCTGGATGGCAAATCACATCTTAATGTGAATGGTTATGATATCTCAGGTCGAGATGTGACCTTGCTTTCTGAGGGGTTTCTTTCTATTGAATCTGGAGACGACTATACCCCGGAAGGAATACGTGCATTAACAACTATTTCTGCTGATAACATATTACGCATTATCGCCGATGGCCATATTAATATTTCAAGTATTCTGATTAACAGAGCGAGAGATATATTTTTGGCTGCCAATGAGAAGATTGAAATTTCTTCCTATGCTGATTTAACTGATTTTGATGATGAGCAGAGTAGCACTGAAGGTATTCAATTAGATGATGATACTAAACAAGAGATAATTAATGATCGTCTACACAAGCTCAGTCGTCTAGAAGCGGATGAGAATATTGAAGTTCATGCTGGAAAGGTTGCTGATCTACGAACCATTTCTTTGACTGCTGGGAAAGATATTATTCTGACAAGTGGTGGTACTATTGATATTAGTACGGAAGACTCCTATGAGTATCAAAATGAACATGGAAATGGCTATGAGAAGCATTATGATGTAGATGAATATGAGGATACCGATGACGATGAACAATCCTACTCACAATTTCAATTCCCGATAATAAAAAGTACCATCACTGCCGGCAATAATTTAACCGTTAATGCTGGCGGTGACATTATTGATACTGAGGCGACTTTATTAGCAAAAGGGACGATTGCACTCACCAAAAACAACACCGAGTTGCACTCACCTGAAGGAAAGTATAACTCAGTTGAAGGGAAGTATACGCCAGTCACTTCTGCGCTGATTGCACGTGCGCTAAGCCGCGCTCCTCAATTGACAATAAACTTCTCAGAAGTAGAAGGTGAAGTACCAGGGATTAAACTCGCGGATAAGCAAACACGGATCACCTCTAAAAACAATCGCCCTATTATTCATATTGCGGCACCTAATGCTTATGGCCTCTCTCATAACTATTATCAGGAGTTTAATGTTGGGACTTCCGGATTGGTATTCAATAATTCTACCAATGATATGCAGTCTTTGCTGGCGGGGCAAATTGGAGCGAATCTTAACTTCAACGGTAAGTCGGCGGAGCTGATTATTAATGAAGTGGTGGGTACTTTAGCCTCGAATCTGCAAGGGTTATTGGAAGTAGTAGGGCAAAAAGCCAATGTCTTCATCGCCAATCCGAACGGCATTACCTGTAATGGCTGTCGCTTTGTTAATACCCCGGCTGTCACCTTATCGACCGGTAAACCGGTGTTTGATAAAGATGGAGCGTTAGATGCCTTAGCAGTGAAAAAAGGTACCATAACCTTTGGTCAAAAGGGGTTGGATGCAACGGCACAGGATTATGTCGATATTATCAGCCGGATCACTAAGCTTAACGGTAAACTACAGGCAAAAAACCTGACGTTGATACACGGTCCTAACCAGATTGATTTCAAACGCGGGACCATTGTCCCTATGACAGGGGAAGATTATAACCCTTGGGAAGCGATTGATACTTGGCCATTGGGGGGGATATATGCCAATAAAATCCGTCTGGTGAGCACCGAACCAGGTAAGGAAATTAACCTTGCCAATTTGACCGCAACGCAAGGTGATATCAGCTTGATCGCTGATGGAAGAATTTCTCTTGAAAATGTGCTGACTAACGGAGTGAAAAATATCTTTTTGGCTAGCAATGAGGGGATTAGGATTTTTCTCTCCCCTAATTTAGCTAAATTCAGTGATAATCAGAACAGTACGAATAGTGATGTACAGAATGATGACACTAGACGGGAACTCATTGACCAGCGTTTGCGTCAGTTTAGCCAATTGGACGCGGGTGAGAATATTGAGATCCATGCTGGAGCAGAGGTAAAGCTGGAAGGCATTTCCTTGATCGCAGGGAAAGATATTACCCTGACAAGCGGCAACTCGATTGATATTAGTAGGGTCGATGCCGGTAACAATTTAACTATGATTGCCGGTAGGGATATCACTCATACTAAGGCAATCTTGTCAGCTGAAGGGGCAGTTGCAGTCGCTGAAAATAGCTCCGTGTTGTACTCAGCTAAAGAGAAGTATACCCCGGTGACCTCTGCGTTGATTGACCTCGCGTTAGGCAATACACTCCTGCCGACAATAAATATCCCAGAAATAGAAGGTGGAGTGCCAGGGATTAAACTTGCGGATAAGAAAACGCGAATTACCTCGAAAAACAATCTTCCTATCATTCATATTGCAGCACCTAACTCTCGAGGTGTTTCTCATAACCATTATCAGGAGTTTAATGTTGGCGCTTTAGGGCTGGTATTAAATAATGCTACCGGTGCTACACAATCCGTATTGGCAGGACCAATTGGGGCAAACCCTCATTTTAATGGTAAGTCGGCGGAGCTGATTATTAATGAAGTGGTGGGGACTTTAGCCTCAAATTTGCAAGGTTTGTTGGAAGTCGTGGGACAAAAAGCCAGTGTCTTCATTGCCAACCCGAACGGCATTACCTGTGATGGCTGTGGCTTTGTTAATACCCCGGCAGTTACCTTATTGACCGGAAAACCGGTGTTTGATAAAGACGGAGCGTTAGCAGCCTTAGCAGTGAAAAAAGGCGCCATAACTATCGGTGAAAAGGGACTGGATGCAACGGCGCAGGATGATGTCGATATTATCAGCCGGGCAGCAATATTAAATGGCAAAGTACAGGCGAAAAACCTGACGTTGACACAGGGGGCCAACCAGGTTGATTTCAAACATGGGACTGTTGTCCCTATTGCCGGAGAAGGAGATAACCCCTGGAAAGCGATTGATACCGGGTCATTGGGGGGAATGTATGCCAATAAAATCCGTCTGGTGAGTACTGAGGCGGGTAAGGAAGTTAACCTGGCCAATTTGACCGCAACGCAAGGTGATATCAGTTTGACCGCTGATGGCGAACTCTCTCTTGTAAATACGTTGATTAACCGGGTGAAAAATATCTTTTTGGCTAGCAATGGAGGGATTAAGATTTTTCTCTCCCCGGATTTAGCTAAATTTAATGATAATCAGAGCAGTACTGATAGTGATGTACAGAATGATGACACTCAACGAGAATTCATTAACCAGCGCTTAAGACAGTTCAGCCAATTGGAAGCGGATGAGAATATTGAGATCCATGCTGGAGCAGGGGTGAATTTGGATGGTATTTCCTTGACCGCAGGGAAGAATATTACCCTGACCAGTGGTAACTCGCTTGATATTGGTAAAGTTACTGCCGGCAACAATTTAACTATGATTGCAGGCGACAACATCACTGATAGAGAACTCATTAACCAGCGTCTGCGCCAGTTCAGTCAATTGGAAGCGGATAAGAATATTGAGCTCCATGCTGGAGCAGGAGTAAATCTGAGGGGCATTTCTTTGACCGCAGGGAAAGATATTACCCTGACCAGTGGCAACTCGCTTGATATTGGTAAGGTCACCGCCGGTAACAATTTAACCATGATTGCAGGCGACAACATTACAGATACAACATTATCGGCAGAAGGGGCGACGGCAGTCGCCAAAAATAGCACTGAGTTGCACCCAGCTGAAAGGAAGTATACCCCGGTGACTTCTGCGCTGATTGATGTCGGGTTAGGTAATGTACCCCGGCTGACAATACATGTCCCAGAAATAGCAGGCGGAATGCCGGGGATTAAACTGGCGGATAAGCAGGCACGGGTTGCCGTGAGAAATAATCTTCCTATTGTCCATATTGCAGCGCCTAACCTCAATGGTGTTTCTCATAACTATTATCAGGAGTTTAATGTTGGGGCTTTAGGACTGGTATTAAATAATGCTACCGGTGCTACACAATCCGTGTTGGCAGGACCAATTAAGGCAAACC
>NZ_PUWT01000002.1:0-102132 GCF_002968995.1 Photorhabdus hindustanensis | reverse complement strand
CATTGGGTATTGGATGCGACGTTTCATGAGGATGATTGTCAGATTTATCGAGAAAATGCGGCGGAAAATATCGCGATATTGAGGCGAATTGCCTTGAATATGCTGAAAACAGAAGGCAGCAAATTAAGTATAAGAAAGAAACGAATGCGAGCCTGGATGAAAACGCAATTTCTGGAACAAGTCGTACAAGCAGGATTTTCTAATCTGAATAATATTTAAGCATTCATGCGGTTGCCCTGGTAGTAGCCGTAATTGGTATGGCAAGAAAAAAACATCTACTCATGTTCATCACGAAGTACATAATAGAGTTACTGAATTTATCGCAGAGGGAGATATTAATTTATTAAGTCATGATGATAGTACTTATGAAGCTAGTAAAATTGAAACAAGTAAAAATGCCACTCTTACTAGTACTCATGGTAAGATAAATTTTAAAGCTGTTAAAGATACAATATTTGACCAAGTTATTAGCCAATCTAAAGGTTTTTTCATTAAGAATCAAGATAAAGGATATTCAAAAGAAACTTGGGTATTACCATCTGTTCATATCGGAGGTAAGTTAACTATTGAGGCAGCAGAGGGAATTACTGCAGATGTTAAAGTAAAAAATAAAGAAATCTTGCAAAACACTCTAGATATTATCGGTAATACTCCGGAAACAGCTTGGTTAAAAGAATTAAGTAAACGTCAAGATGTACATTGGAATGAAGTTCAAGACGCTTATAGTAGTTGGAATTATGAAAACAAAAGTTTGAATCCTGTAGTAAGTGCAGCTATAGCAATAGCGGTTGCGGCAGTTACTGCTGGAGCCGGTTTAACTCTTACAGCAGCAGGAAGTGCAGCTACTACAGCGGGAAATGTAGCTACTGCTGCAGGAGCCAGTGCAACTACTGCTGCAATAGTGAGCTCTGCTGCATACGGGGCAGTTCAAACTGGAATGGCAGCTTTAGCCTCAAAAGCAGCGGTATCTCTTATTAACAACGAGGGGGACTTATCTAAAACCCTTAAAGATATGGGTAACAGTAAAACTGTTAAATCAATTGCCACTTCAATGGTAATCGGAGGGGCATTATCTGGATTTGATCAAGCTATGGGTTGGACCCAAGCAAAAAATGGAGCAGCTGGGGCAGCTGGGACAAATGAAGCAAGATTACCTTTATTAAGTAACAAAGATTGGATTCAAACAGCTCAACGAGTGGCTGGTCAATCTATCATTAGCTCTAGTTTAAACACTGCTATCAATAGAGGTAGCTTCAAAGATAATTTCACTACAGCGCTGTTATCTACCACCGCTAATCAAATCCACGCAGAAGGCGCTCATCAAATAGGAAATTACTTCGATAGCAAACAATTAAATGCATTGGAGGAAGCTGGGAGAGCAATTAGTCACGCAGGCTTATCTGCTTTAGCGGCAGAGATCAGCGGCGGTGACGCCAAAGGGGCAGCAGCAGGTGCTTTAGCTACTTCTTTAGCATATGCAGCTCTAGGAAATACTTTTGAAGATCCTCTTGATGTTCAAGCTAGTGGTAAAATCATTGGTGGCGTTGCAGGAGCCTTTATTTCAAATAGCGCAGCAGGAGCTTACAGTGGAGCTGATGCTGGTGAAATAACCATAATTTACAATGGATTAGCTCATAGTCTAGCTGCTATGAAAGCACAAGATCCAGAAGCTATAAAAAACTGGGAAAAAGGTGTAAGCGAAACTTGTTCTCCAAACCCACAATTATGTCAAGAAGCGGCAAAGATTGTAGCTAAAGAAGCATCCGAATTCATTCCTGGATATAGAGATATTAAAGCATTTCACGATGCAGAAACTACAAATGATTATCTAGTAGCAACATTAGGAATTCTTCCTGCCGCAAAAGTCGTTAAGGTACTCAACAAATTATCAAAGGCAGTTGATGCCGGAGATGTTAAAACGGCTAAAAAAATTATAACTGAAGCTAAAACTGAAGCAGTTTCAGTAAAATATTTTGGTCAAGATAGAAAATATTGGAAAGATGAACCAATAAGTTTTGAGCATGGTAATGTTAAAAATAAAGTTTATCAACGGAATGATTTATTTGATCCTCATGCAAAAGACCCAAAAGGAAGAACCAATATTGAAAGAATGAAAACAGTGGGGTTAGCTCCTGTAGGTGCCGATGGCAAATCTATAACACTTCATCATATGACTCAAAAACACACTGGCCCTATAGCAGAAATCAATCAAGAATTTCATTCAAAAAATACTAAAGTTATACATGTAAATACCAATAAAATTCCATCGGGTATTGATCGTAATAAGTTTAATAAATGGAAACGTGAATATTGGAAAGAAAGAGCTAAAGAGTTTGAAGATAAAAAATAATCAGTTACCATATTGACTTTATAACTGATTTAGTTTAGAAAATATGGCTGTTAGAACAGCCATATTTTTAATCATATATTTATCAAAATCATTATAATTTAGAGGTAGGCTATGAGTATCGAGTTTGTAAAAAAAGCAATTTCATTGATTAATGAAAATCAAGATATAGCTGATTTTGAAGGTATTGAAGATAATTCATTAATTGATCTAGCAGAAGAAACTCTCAGTTTAAAATTTCCTGATAGTTATAGATTCTTTCTTAAAAATTTAGGGTGTGGAGATATAGCAGGAGAAGAATTTTATGGTATAATTAACGGAAATTTTAATGTTTTAAGTGTTCCAAATGCTATTTGGTTAACCTTATCAGAGCGAAAAGAGTCTAATTTACCAGATAATTACGTGGTTATATATTCGACAGGAGATGGAGATTATATGGTTTTAGATTGCAATAAGAATAAAAAAGGGTTAAATGAAGTTAAATTATGGTCTCCTGGGGTTGAAGAAGAATTCACATTCATTCCTTGTTTTAACGATTTTGGTGATTTTTTCTATGAAACAATTTCTAATGCATTAGATTAAATTCTACCTGATTACCATCGTAACCTTAGCTAGTTTTAGTAAGCGCTCAAACATTTTTCTAAGATTAAAGTGCCAATTAAATCTAAAACAGAATTCTCCAAGATAACGAGGTAAATGCTTTTTGCTGATTACATGAACCGAAGCTGAACTCAACTAAAAAGTGCAACACGTCTCCCCTTATGGACTTCCAATGGCGTTAGTCCATATTAGTACCTTTCTAGGTTTCAAATTAAGCTGAAATTCCAGGTCACTGATCTCCTCATTAGTTAAGTCACCAAAGTCAATTCCTCCAGCCAATGACGACGTATTAATCCATTAGTGTTTTCGTTGGCTCCTCTCTGACAGCTGGCATATTGACACGAAAAATATATTTTCGCGTCAATATGTTGACTAACTTCTTCGTGCTCAAAAAATTCGCCATCGTAATAAAGCAATCAACAATCATTTCTATCAAACTATTAAGTAATATTACTTCACATTGAGAAAAAAAATAAATGTTCAGACACAACCTGATTTAGATACCGGATTTATTTCACTGGATACTGCGAAAAAATCACATGATACCTTAATACGTTTTGAGAATGGGCGAAAATTTATAGCAAGATAACAAATGACCTTAATAGCTACCCCCTTATGTCAGAATAGTTATCACTACTAAAAAACTGAGAGATCTCTGACTTCGACTGACGAATCATCCTTAACCTCCTTATTTTATTTAGTGACGAAGATATAGTTTTTCTTTTACGAAGCATTTTAGTGCAATAGGGAAAAGCTAATCGTAATGATTTCCACAACAATACTTCATATTTGATATTAAATAATATTGTCCAAAAACCAAAGGTGAGTTCTGCTATTATTTTATTGACATCATCAGATCTGATTCTGTTCTTTACATTAATGATTTCAGCATAAAGATATTTGAAGATGGGATCGCCTTTCCAACTTTCATACCAATCACAGCGTTGATAAAACTTCTGTAAACTATAATTCAAACTATTTCTTAAACTTATTTCTATAACAGAAAAGACTGGGATAAAATATTCAGATAATTTTATATTTAAAATATAACACTGGGTTGCTTGATGTTTATCACCTTGCGATTCTTGTAAATAACGAGCTAACCTTGCTGTAGAGAAATATAATTGTAGCTTTTCCCACTCCATAATTCATCCGGCCTTTTCCTTATTGAGTTCTGGTAGTGGGTAGTCTATAATTAATTCGCTGCCCTGAGAAGCCCTCTCTTGGATAAAATGCCAGTGATGACCTTAGGTTTGACAATGGCCCCTTTCAATCAAGGGGCCTTGCTTATTTTGATCCGAATATCAAATCAATAGCGAACCATAACGGATTTCAATTCAGTATAGTGCTCAATAAAAGCGCTACCGAATTCACGACCTATACCTGAGGATTTGGTGCCACCAAATGGTAATGCCGGATCGAGGAATGTATGCATATTAACCCAAACAGTTCCTGCTTCGATACGCGGGATCATGCGCATGGCTTTGCTGAGATCATTGGTCCACAAACTCGCCGCTAAACCAAACGGAGTGTTGTTCATCAAGCCAATCAGCTCTTCCTCATCGTTATAGCTGAGGAAAGTCCCAACAGGACCAAATGTCTCTTCCTTCATCAATGAATCTTCAGGGCTGTTAGCACGAATCACTGTTGGTGCCACAAAGAAACCCGGTCCGGCCAGAGCATGACCACCATAAACAATCTCACTGCCTTCTTGACGCGCTTGCTCAAACAGGGACAGGATCTTGTCATAGTGTGCTTTGTTTGCCAACGGACCCATTTCTGTTGAGTCATCCAGAGGCGAGCCAATTTTCATTGCCGCGAGTCTTTCAGACAACAATTTCAGCACATCATCCATATGGCTTGCGGGAATATAGAAACGTTCCGCTGCCGCACAAATCTGCCCTTGATTGAGATAACCGGCTTCCAGAATACCATCGACAATTTTTTCAACAGGCATGTCCGCTAAAAACGCCGCGCCGTTCTTGCCACCCAATTCCAACGTGGCGCGAGTCAATCCCTGTTCCATTGCTGATTTACCAACAGCAATACCCGTTGGTACCGATCCGGTGAAAGTCACTTTGGCACATAACGGATGACCTATCAGTGCAGGCCCAAGCACCGAACCTGAACCATTAATCACATTAATGACACCATCAGGAATACCCGCTTCCTTGGCTAATTCAGCCACTCTGAGCATGGTCAACGGGGTGTATTCACTGGGTTTCAATACAACGGTACAGCCACAAGTCAATGCCGCCGCTATTTTCCAGATAGCAACCATGATGGAAAAATTCCACGGAATAATCCCCACCACAACACCGACCGGCTCACGACGGGTAAACGCCGTGTATTGCTCACCTTTAAAAGAGGGCAAAGAGACATTCAGGGTTTCGCCGCTGATCTTACTTGACCATCCGGCAAAATAACGCAGGAATTGAGCGGAGGAATCAATTTCCAGCATACGGGATAACTGGATAGTTTTACCGGAGCAAAGGGATTCTAACTGCGCCAACTCTTCCCGATGCGCCAATAATAGATCTGCCAGACGATTCAGGCAGTGACCGCGCTCCATCGGCGAAGTTTGGGCCCACACTCCATGAAATGCCGCCTGTGCCGCTTGCATAGCGGCATTGACCTCCACTTCACCGCCTTGATTAACCGTTGCAATAACTTCATCAGTCGCAGGGTTTATGACAGAAAGTGTTTCACTCCCCTGAACGCTGACTGGCTGACCATTAATATAATGTCCATGATTATGCTGCAAAAAGGCCGTAACTGACTGTAATAAGTTAATATCACTCATTTTTTACCTCTAACAAACAAGTGTTTTTTAACCTTTAATACAAGACAGATAATGCTTCACAAAACGGTCAGCGGTGATTTCCCACAGTACTTCCGTTCCTTTCGGCGCAAACCAGGAATCCCCCGGATGATATTCAACGGTTTCCCCGCTCTTCACATCGGTCAATTTTACCGAACCTTCTGTTACAGTTGCGTGCTCATCAAACGGATACACAATACTGAACTTGCCACGAGTACAAGCGAAAATACCACATGTCAGGTTATCCGTTGGTTCACCAAATATCATTGCCATACTGGCCTGCGGATCGCCTTCCAACACAGTCGCTCCCAGATTGCTTACGCTACCAATGTCCAATAATTCAGGCAGGGATTTGTTCAGTAAAAATGATTTAATCATAATGTCCTCGTTCCAAATAAAATAATTTATGAATTTTCGATTAATACTAATGATATCAATAAATTAACGACGTCCTTTCCAATACCCAGACGCTTGATGCCAAATCTTGCCCGCAGACACCATTAAATGTCGTAACTTATCTTTACCAATAATATTTACATGAGGAATTGAACTCATCAGGTCATAACGCTCAGATCCTTCGCTCATTCCTTCGGCCAATACTTTACAAACGATATGGCTTGGCGTGACCCCGAAACCGGAATAACCCTGCACATAGAACACATTATTGTGCTGCGGCAGAGAACCAATCTGTGGGAACAAGTTCGCACTGCAACACAACGGCCCTCCCCATGCCAGTTCAACTTTCACATCTTTCAGATAAGGGAAAACTTTCAGCATCAAGTGACGATTCCAGGCTTTCAAATCAGATGGGATATGTTCAATGAAAGGGGTTGCACTACCGAACAAGAGACGGTTTTCTTTCGTCACACGGAAGTAATCAATAACCGGACGAATATCACTGTATGCACCGCGAATCGGGCTGATTTTCTCAATCAAATCATCGGGTAATGCCTCCGTCATTAACTGGAAGGCATAAGTGTTGACCACCTTTTTATAAATATATGGCTCAAGGCCACTATTAAGAAAGGCGTTACAGGCCCACAGCATCTTATTCGCGCGAACCGATCCCATCGCGGTACGAACCGTTACTCTGGAACCATATTCAATGTCCAGTACCTCGCTGTTCTCAAAGATTTTTACGCCCAAATCTGTCGCGGCTTTCGCCTCACCTAGCAATAGGTTTAGGGAGTGAACATGACCGCCTCCCATATGCTTCAACGCACAAGTATAAACATCAGAACCGATCACTTTTTTCACATCAGGACCGGTGTAAAGCTCAATATCTTCATCAGGAGAGACTGCCCGAAAATCTTTCAGCCAGCTATGTAATGTCTTTTCCTGTCTCTTATTCATGCCAAGATAGCTATAACCACGGCAGAGATCAGCATCAATATTATATTTTGCAATACGATCACGAATGATGCCTGCACCCAAATTGCTGATCTGAAAGATTGTCTCCAACCCTCTCTCGCCAATATGGCGTTTGATCACTGCCAGATCATGACCGATACCCGCCATAACCTGACCACCATTACGACCTGTACTGCCATAGCCAAGATAACGACTTTCCAAAATTGCAATCTTGGTGATACCCTTCTCAGCCAATTCAAGGGCAGTATTGATACCAGAAAATCCACCACCGATAATGACGACATCCACATCCAGATCTTCTTGTAATGTGGGAAAACGAAGATCATATTTCTTAGTCGCAGCGTAATAAGTTAATGAATCAAGATGATTGTTCATGCGATAGCCCGATTAGCATCCAACATAATCATCGGATTATCTGTAGCGCAGAGTCACATCGCCATGTCCCTTTAGGGATATTTGCAACACAGTTTTAACATTTGTGACTCAGGCAAAATAACGGACGGGAGGTGTCATAAACAGGCTAAAAAGCTCTGCTTGTGATCTGATTTGTAGTTTTTGATAAATATTTTTCCGATGGTTTTTCACCGTCCCTGTACTGATAAAAAGTTTCTCGGCAATCTGTGGTGAGCCTTTACCTTGCAATATTAACTCCACAATCTCACATTCTCTCGGAGTCAAAGCATAACGAGTCTGAGTATCCAGATAAGCCATTTCAGCAGCAGGCGCTTGCTGCGTCATTTCATAATGTAATCGCGCCACACTGCGGATAATTTCCAATGCAACTTTCAGGTTTTTCCGATGCTGTTTCTGGATGAAAAATGGCTGATTTTCCTTACCGAAAAACAGGCCAAGTTGCCTTTGAGGAGAGAGCTTCAATAAAACCCCCGTTTCATCCCGCCAACCGGTCTTACGATAAAAATTCAGATAATAATCAGTATGATAAAATCCTGAAGGAGCAAGTTCCCGTAAGGTAAATAGATCAGTGTCAGCCCCACTTATCAGGGCTTGATAGAAAGGGTCTTGCAGATAAGCGCCTTGTTGATAAATCTGATTTATTACATCACTGTTTTTCTTCTCGGTTTTACTTAAACAACGCGGAGGAGAACCTTGTTCAAAGGCATAAACAATAGCGTTATCAAAAGTAATAAATTGTTCCAGCCAAGTCAGTAAATTAGGATAAAATTCACGGGTTGCCACCGATTCAATCACTGCTGATAATCTATCTACATGAATATCCATTCAAGCCCTCGCAATTATTCATAAATTAATAATAAATCCGAAGCAGATATAGCCCGCCAATTCCATAGCGAAACTATATAAAAATCACACTCAAACTGGATGCACAACTTAATTATCGTTTATGTGTTAATCAAATCACAATTATGAAACATTTTACTAATTATTTATGAGAACACTCCCCCAGATCTAAGATTTTGTCACGGAATAGACGTTTTAACTGGATTATCCTCATTTTTTATATCACTTTCTCTAGCAAGGAGTAAAAATGAGCCCCAAAAAAATTATTCTTGATTGCGATCCGGGACATGATGACGCCATTGCGATGTTATTGGCACATGGCAACCCTAATATTGAGCTATTAGCCGTCACGACAGTTGTCGGCAATCAGACATTGGATAAAGTCACGCAAAACGCGCTGGCGATAGCGCATATTGCCGGTATTACCGGCGTGCCTTTTGCCGCAGGCTGTCATCGCCCATTAGTTCGCGATATCGAAACGGCATCGGATATTCACGGCGAATCGGGTTTAGGGGGCGTGAAGTTACCTAAACACTCTCGAACGCTAGACCCCCGTCACGCGACTGATCTGATCATTGATACCATCATGTCTCATCCGCCAAAAACGGTGACTTTGGTCCCCGTTGGCAGCTTAACCAATATTGCTCTCGCCGTCCGTAAAGCACCGAAGATCGTTGAACGGGTAAAAGAAGTGGTATTAATGGGCGGTGGATATCACACCGCCAATAGAAGCGCAGTAGCGGAATTCAATATCAAAATCGATCCGGAAGCCGCGCATATCGTTTTCAATGAAAAATGGCCGTTGACTATGGTCGGCCTGGATCTAACGCATCAAGCACGGGCCACACCAGAAATCACCAAAGCAATTTCACGTATTAATACCAACGTGTCTCAATTTGTCGTAGAGCTACTGGAGTACTATGGTGAAAGTTATCAGAAGAAACATGGTTTCAACAGCCCTCCAATACATGATCCTTGCGCCGTCGCCTATGTGATAGACCCTACCGTAATGACAACGCAAAAGGTACCCGTCAATATTGAACTGAATGGCACCTTAACTGTGGGCATGACCGTAGCGGATTTCCGTCATCCAATACCAGAAGATGGCCACACCCAAGTCGCAGTCAAACTCGATCAACAGCGATTCTGGCAATTGATTATTGATGCGTTGAAAAACATCGGCGATACCTGCGATTCAGAGAGAAATAACGACAGGTAGGAAGCAATATACCCTATAGATTTCAAGATGCATTGCGACGGCAAGGGAACGAATCCCCGGGAGCATAGATAACTATGTGACCGGGGTGAGTGAGTGCAGCCAACAAAGAGGCAACTTGAAAGATGACGGGTATAAATAATTAAAGCCGTTGCTTTCAATATTAAACGGCTTTTAGCACCGCTCTCAGTCGCGGATATCGACGAGCCAGACGCCAACGCAATCTAAACCCACGGGCATTTTTCCAGATCATTGACCAAATACCGCGATCAAACAATTCATGAACGATCTGTTGTTTTATCTCAGAGGATTCTATCCCATTAATGGTATGCAAAATCCCTAGCCCCTCTTTCGCAATCTGCCAATGACATGCCGGTGCCTGCTTGACTTGCTGCGGATAACGCTGATTAATCTTATTCAGCATCTCCAAAATTTTCATATAGTGATGTGCTGTCCTCACCTTAATATGATCATCAGCAGGGGCATGGGACACCGAGGAGGCGTGAATCAGATAATCATAAAAAGATTCATCAATATATTGCACCCGATTTGCCGTTAACAAGAGTTCTGTCGTCCACGGAATATCCTGATGATGCAACCCCGGTTCAAACTGATAATGATGTTTTGTCAGAAAAGCTCGTTTATAGATATTTAGCCAAGTTACATGCAGGAATTTGCGTGAGCTCAGTGCTTGTTGCAACCATTCTGGCCCACTCAGAACCGCGGTAGAAGAGAGACGCTCAGAAGGA
Organism: Photorhabdus hindustanensis; assembly: GCF_002968995.1. Lineage (NCBI taxonomy): Bacteria > Pseudomonadati > Pseudomonadota > Gammaproteobacteria > Enterobacterales > Morganellaceae > Photorhabdus > Photorhabdus hindustanensis. Next base: position 91,771 of record NZ_PUWT01000002.1, on the reverse strand, counting down.
AAAATCTTTCGGGCTGGCCGACCATCATCATAAACATAATGACCATTGCAAGTAGCAATATCCAGATCATTATTCTGAGCAATCTCTAACAACCGGTTATACATACCCGGATAAATGACATCATCAATATCAGGGAAAGCCACATAATCACCTCTGGCCTTCGCTAACCCCGTATTACGGGCAACAGAGACCCCTTGATTCTCCTGAGTGATAATTTCTGTCTTCGGGAATTTATCGGCATATTGCTCAATAATCTGGCGACTATTATCCGTTGAACCATCATCAACCAAAATTAATTCAAAATCAGTTAGCTTTTGCCGAGATAGATTGACAAAAAATTGCGGTAAAAACCGCGCCCCATTATAAATAGGTACGACAATGCTGAGTTTTAGTGATATAGACATAAAATCAATATATTCCTTTAGTACAAAAGTGTTATTTTTATATTGACATTAGCTGGATATTTATCAGAAAAATAATTTCCACAGATAAAGATAAATCTAATAAATATTTATTGCCTTTACATTACACTTAAAAATAAAATAATAATGATTTATAGTGATTTTTATCTTAAATCATTATCATTGATATACACTATATAATCAACCACATCCAGATAATTTATCTTTTAATGCCACATCTATTGCCAATTAATTATTATATAAACATCTCCATTAATAATTTTTACCATCCAAAGTCATCAACAGCCGACATTTTCACCAATATTACTACTGAAAATAATAATAGTTCAACCGCAGTTAAACAATTACTCACTATATTTCACATCAACTAATATAATGATGGTATTGTTTATCTTTGGTTTTAGTAAAAAGCAGATAATAGTATTTGCAATGAAGCTGAGCTGTACTGGTAACGCGCACTATCCTACGTCATACGCAGTATTTTATTGCTTCCAGTGAATTATGTTGGGTTTTACCGGACCCCAGATTTTCATCTTCCACTCCCTAGAAAAGGAATCTAATATTATGAAAAAACAGGAAAAAATAGCCTCGCGGGCAATTATTGCCGCCAGCTTGCTGACACTGATAACGGGCTGTAGCCATATGGAAAAAATCCATATGCCAGAAGAAAATAAACCCGTCCTTTCTACTAAGCTAGACATCCATCAGCCAACATCGATCATTGTTCCTGTCACTATCTCCGGTAAAAAATATCAATTCTTGCTGGATACTGGCGCCAGTTATACCTTCATCGATCATAAGCTGGCAAAAACGCTGACACAAACCACACCAGAATCAAAAATACCGGTTACATTCCACCGTATGCTGTCCGATGGGCTGGTTACAACCAGTGAAAAACGCTTACACAAAGCTGACTTAACATTATGGCAACCCCTGGCGATTACCCTCGGTAATCATACGGTGCCAGGCTCTGATCCCTGGATTGGTATTGACATGAGTCTCTTTAATCAGTCCATTGGTCAGGAACTGGATGGTATTCTCGGAATTGATACTTTTCGTCAATTAAACTGGGAAATAAATAACCTGAACCACACATTGACAATATGGCGCCATGCGCCTTCAATCTTAAATTATCAACAATGTGAACCTTACAGTGATAGCTATGGCAAATCTCCTGCAATCCAGGTTTCTAATGTCGTTTTTAATATAGATACCGGGGCCGATTACAGCTATGTTTCTCAGGAATTTATTGAATATCTGAAAAAAGAGCACAAAGATAAAATTTCTGAAGGAACCCGTGTCAAATACGCGTCCGCTGGTGGGCTTGATAGTAGTAAAGAGTATCTAATTGATGGCTTTTATTTACAGCAACTGCCAGTAGGTCGTCTGAGAATTGGCGAAAATAAAAATGATCTCTACAATCTTGGTATGAGTTTCTTTTCGCGTTTTGATGATTATCTGTTTATTCCAAATAAAATGCTGCTCTGTTTTAACGCCAAAAATTTCACCCGTTATGACAATCCATTACTTCGCACGATTGCAATCCGTTATTTTAATAACAAAGTAGAGATATTTTACAACGATCCCAAAGATATTGAAAAATTTGGATTAAAGAATGGTGATATTGTATTGGAAGTTAATGGTCAACCCGCCCTTCCTAAAGATATCACCTATCTCCGCAACCAGTTGTCAGAGACACCATCAGGTAAATTGACAATAAAAATTGAACGAAATAACACCCAGAAAATTATTACCATCTAATAAAACCATTTATTGAGGGAGATATAGGTTCTTCCTCAATAAACTTATTCAAACGGGCAAAAGGGATTTGTGGAATCCTCCCTGCTGAAGTCAAACAGATCTGTTAGCTCAATCTGTAAACCATTCGCAATAATATTGATGATTTCAAGCGTAGGATTTCTAACTCCACGCTCAATACCACTGATATACGTCCGGTCAATTCCACACTTATCGGCAAAAGCTTCCTGAGACATGCCAGACGATTGCCTGAGATACCTAACTCTTTGTCCAAAAAGGGATTTTACAGCATTTGGCTTTTTCATCCGATAAGTATCGAATTATGTTACTTATCAGACCACGGACTATGAGTCACTTTTTACGGTAAGTTATGTTATCATATGTGACTTATAGTCTACCATGTAACGATTTACCTTTTCATATCAGAGTCATCTGTAACGTGGAGGAAGTGGAGGAATAAGATGAAAAATCAGGACTGGCACCCAGCAGACATTATCGCCGAACTGAAAAAACGGGGAACATCATTAGCTGCCGTTTCGAGGAAAGCAGGATTAGCATCATCTACTCTTGCTAATACCCTGCAACGCCGCTGGCCCAAAGGTCAACGGCTTATTGCCGCGGCTTTAGATTGCGATCCCGCTGAAATATGGCCTTCGAGGTACACAAGGTAAGTGGCTGTAGATAAAAGTGGAGCAGTTTATCAATAAGATAAGCTGCTCCTATCTACTTTATATCATTCGGTAAGAATAATGATTACTTGTAGCTGCTTGTATTTATCTTTTCCTATTCGCAATCCATTTCCCATATCTGGTTTTCAGTTTTCTCCATTTGTGCCAATCTGCTGCGTCTGTATGAACATTTTTTTATAAACAGAAGGAGTCATGCCCGTATTTTTAACAAAGGCCCTGCGCATCACATCGCTGCTTCTGTATCCACAAGCTCCCGGTATTGCCTTGAGCGGGAGCCTGCTTTCCTCAAGCAACATCCGCGCTTTCTCGATACGTGCATTCTCCAGCCATACTCCTGCCTTCATGTTGAGTTCCTGGCGGAACAGACGTCCCAGATGCCTGATGCTCAGGTTCATATGTGTAGCCATGTCCTGTAAACCCCTTATGTCTTGTAGGTTTGCCTGCGCCCAGCGTTGCAAATCCTGAAAAGCGGCTCTCCCGGATAGGGACAACTGACTCCTACGGATAAAGTGCCCCTGACAGACCGGTCGCCTGAAAAACATGACGAGACTTGCTGCCACCTCCATCGCGATCTCGCGGCCCAGATCCTCTTCAACCAATCGGAGCGCCAGATCCAGCCCGGATGTCACCCCCGCAGCCGTTCTCAGGGAACCATCAGCCACATAGAGCATGTCCGGTTCAACTGTGATTTCGGGAAAACGCATCGCGAGCAGTTCGGCACATTCCCAGTGGGTTGTCACCCGACGCTGCTTCAACAGTCCGGTCTGCGCCAGCAACAGGGCGCCAGTACAGACGGAGCCGTAACGCTGACTACGATGGCACATTGCGATGATTGCCGCGCACTCCTGTTCTGAAAGGATATGACTATGCGCATTCGGTGCGCCAGCCACAAGAAACGTGTCTGCCGAGTGGCTGGTTGTATGGCTCAAAATCATATCGGCCACCAGCTTAACGCCTGACGAGGAAGTGATGATGTCTGAACCGGTCGACATCACGTTCAGAGAATAGACCTGCCGGTGCAATATGCGGTTCGCCTCAGCGAACACGTCCAAGGGGCCTGAAACATCGAGCAACTGAACATCAGGCACAGCCAATATGGTGATGTTGTGAATCATTACTTTGCAGAAGTCTTATTTAATCTTAGTGTCCTGAATCATCGTTATAAGTTAATTCAGGACGGGTGTCATGTGTTTTATGCTTACCTTCACTTAATCAACCGGAGACAGCATATGAGTTTTTCAGTTAATGGCGTGAGTATTCCTGATACCCAGATAACCCGTGACGCAACCACGTTCATCCGCGATACGGAATCTGATCTGCTTTTTCATCATTCGAGTCGGGTTTACTATTGGGGGGCGCTCGCTGGCCAGCGTCTTGGGCTTAGTGTGGACCATGAATTGCTCTATGTCGGATGTATGTTCCATGACATTGGCCTGACACATGAGCATTGCAGTTGTGACAAACGATTCGAGGTTGACGGCGCGAATGCAGCGAAACATTTCCTGCAAGGATACGGCATCGCTCAGGCTGATATTGATAAAGTCTGGACGGCGATTGCCTTGCATACCACGCCGGGCATTCCAGAGTTTATGGCGCCTGAAATTGCGCTTGTCACCGCTGGCGTAGAAATGGACGTGTTGGGCATCAATTACGAAGCGTTCAGCGACAGTGAACGCACTGCTGTTGTACAGCAACACCCACGCACTGACGACTTCAAGGAAGAGATCATTCAAGCTTTTTATGACGGCATCAAGGATAGGTCCCAGACAATGTTTGGTAGCTTTAATGTGGATGTCATACAGGATAAAAAGCCCGGACTTGTTCCCCTTAATTATTGCAACGTGATCCGCAATTCCCGCTGGAAAGGCTGAGTGTCCTGCTGTGGCAACTGAAGGATAACCTGCCAAAGCGCAGGTTATTCGTTTTGAGGCTACAGGAGCAGAGAAGATCTGCCTAACCCTTTTTCTCCACGTCAAAATCAAACAGATCTTTCAATTCGATCTGTAAACCACTCGCTATAACATTGATAACTTCAAGCGTGGGATTCCTGACGCCACGTTCAATGCCACTGATATAAGTACGATCAAGCCCACATTTATCGGCAAAAGCTTCCTGAGACATACCAGACGCCATTCTGATATATCTAACTCTTTGTCCAAAAAGGGATTTTATAGTATTAGGTTTTTTCATTCGATAAGTATCGAACTATGTTACTTATCAAACCACGGACTATAAGTCACGTTTTCTTGTAACTCGTGTTACTAATATGACTTACAGCAAAAATACGATGAATTATGTTTTAATAACCAAGAGATCTGTCATTGAGAGGATTAAAAAGTTCAACATCATGGCACAAAAGGCATATATAGCTTCTCTTATCATTCACTTCCTTGATCCCTATAGACACTACCGCCTTTGTCTGGCTGGATAAGCGCCAAACAAACATAACGTTACAAATTAAAAATATGAAAAAATTTTAAACATATTAATTAAGTTTATTTATTTTATCAATAAATTTGCCAATCTAGCCGCAAATATTATCTTTCTTAACTTTTATTTAACTTGAAAGATAACGGGTATAAATGCAAATTATCCAACGATGGTACGCATATTGCTTAGATATACATTTATCTACCGCACAGGAATTCAACCTATGACGACACAGCAAGCAACCGCGATCTTTTTCCACCGAGGTGACACAACATGCAACAGATTGTGAATCTATGGCCGTTGATTGGCATCGCGGTCATTGTCGTGGGTTTTTTACTTAGGTTTAACCCAGTATTGGTGGTGATTATCGCAGGGATAATTACCGGGCTGGCAGCACATATGCCGATCACAACGATTCTGGAAAAGCTAGGTTCCGGCTTCCTTAATACTCGAAATTTGCCACTAATTTTGCTGTTGCCGCTGGCAACTATCGGCCTTTTAGAACGGCACGGTTTAAAAGAACAAGCTCAAACCTGGATTAGCAATATTAAAACAGCAACCGCCGGACGGTTGCTGATCATCTATCTGTTCATTCGTGAAGTAACCGCTGCGCTAGGGCTGACCAGCTTAGGAGGACACCCACAAATGGTGCGTCCCTTGCTGGCGCCAATGGTAGAAGGGGCTACGGAAAACCGTCATCATGACCTGCCTGACGATGTACGCTACCGTTTGAGGGCCATGTCAGCAGCAACCGACAATGTTGGACTGTTCTTCGGTGAGGATATCTTCGTCGCCTTTGGTGCAATCATCTTTATGCATAACTTTATGCTGGAGTCTGGGGGCATCCAAACAGAGCCGCTACATATCGCTATGTGGGGAATCCCTACCGCCATCTGTGCCTTCCTGATCCATGCGTTCCGCTTGTCTCGTCTTGACCGCCAGATCGCTACCAAACTGGCAGCACTGAATAGCATGGACAAAAATAGAAGTAAGGTGGAGTAATGTTTCAGCAACAATATCTTTATTGGCTGGCAGGCGTGATCCTGTTGGCCGTAGCAATAATGTCCTGGCGTGATCACACCAACCCTCGCCGCCTGACCACCAGCCTGTTCTGGGCGCTATATGGCATCGTATTTTTGGTAGGCGACTGGACTTACCGCTTAATAGCACTATGGGCAGATAACGAAGCCGAGGCCCAAAAGATGCTACATATCGGTGTCGGGCTGATCGTTGTATTGATGGCGCTGACGGCTGGTTTTGGCGGTGTGCGATTGGGTAGCTACCATCAACGCACACCTCAACAACGGCAGGAAAGTGCCGCCCGTTTGGGGAATCGTCTATTTCTTCCCGCACTAGCAATCCCTATCGTCACGGTGATCGGCGTATTACTGTTTAACCACGTCCCTGGGTTACAACTGGTACTGTTCGGTACCGGCAATCATGCCACGCTGGTGACGCTGTTTTCCATGACAATGGGCTGCTTAGTTGGATATGGCGTTGCACTGAAAATGACGCGTGAAAATGTAACTCAATCAACCCAAGAGGCGCGTCGCTTACTGGATTCCATCGGTTGGGCGTTTATCCTGCCACAGATATTGGCTACGCTAGGACTATTATTCACCGTCGCAGGTGTCGGTACCGCAATTTCTCACCTGACAGAACACTATTTAGCAGTGGATAACCGATTTATCGCGGTGGCGACATACATACTCGGCATGGCGCTATTGACGATGATAATGGGCAACGCCTTCGCCGCGTTCCCGATTGTCACCGCCGGGATCGGCATTCCCATTCTGGTACTGCAACATGGCGGTAATCCGGCGGTCATGGCCGCCATCGGCATGTTCTCAGGCTATTGCGGTACACTGATGACCCCAATGGCTGCAAACTTCAATATCGTTCCTGCCGCACTACTGGAATTACCAAATCGCAATGCGGTCATTAAAGCACAAATCCCCACTGGAATAGCTCTACTGATTGCCAATGTTTTTCTGCTCTATTTTTTGATGTTTTTGTAAGGAGAGATCCCATGAAAACCGTTCTAATTACCGCTTTTGAACCTTCTTATTGAGGTTATCACGATGAAATTTATTGATTTAAACAGCGATCTTGGCGAAAGCTTTGGTCAATGGAAAATGGGCGACGATAACGCCATGCTGAGTATTGTCACCAGCGCCAATGTAGCGTGTGGATTTCATGCTGGTGATCCTGCCGGGATACTTCAAACCTTAAAATCTGCCCACAAAAATCATGTAGTGATCGGCGCTCATGTATCTTATCCCGATCTGGTCGGATTTGGTCGCCGTAATATGGATATCTCTAGTGATGAACTGATCGCGGATGTTATTTACCAGATTGGCGCGTTGAAAGGTCTGGCGGCGGCGGCGGGAACCACCGTAAGTTATGTTAAACCGCACGGCGCACTGTATAACACCATTGCCCATAATGAATACCAAGCCCTTGCTGTTATTACGGCGATTCGTGAAGTAGATGACAATTTAGCGCTGGTTGGATTAGCCGGCTCAAAACTATTGGATTTAGCGAGGGAAAACGGTTTACGTACCGTCGCGGAAGCCTTTGCTGACAGAGCTTATACTCCACAAGGCACGCTAGTTTCCCGCCGAGAAAAAGGGTCTGTGCTTCATGACGCTAATGTCGTTGCCCGACGTATGTTGCAATTAGTGACCGAAGGGGGAGTTGAAGCCATTGATGGCAGTTTTACCCGTATTCAAGCGGACTCCATCTGTGTTCATGGTGACAGTCCAGACGCGGTAGAAATGGCACGTCAGGTGAAACTCACCCTGCAACAAGCCGGGATCACCGTACGCTCCTTTATTTAAATGCCCAGGAGTGCCTAGTGCGTTTTTTACCTGTTAATTTAGATACCATTATTGTCGAGCTTCATGATCTGAATGAAACGCTGGCGCTATTTGATTCACTTAACGCCCGCCCTATTGCAGGCGTAGAAGAAATTATTCCAGCGGCCAGAACACTGTTGATTCGATTCCGCCCCAATGTGGTTTCCACGGTCAAACTTGCCAAAGAAATCAATGGTCGCAATCTGAATACACTGAATAGGACAACCGGGAAACTCGTTGAAATTCCGGTGTATTACAATGGTGATGATCTGGTCGAAGTGGCAGAAATTCTCGGCATCACCACACAGGAAGTTATCAAGCGACATACAGAAAGTGAATACACCGTTGCTTTTACCGGATTTGCTCCCGGATTTGCCTATTTAGTCGCAAATTCAGACTGTTTACATGTCCCTCGCCGAATGACGCCAAGAGCCAGCATCCCCGCGGGATCAGTTGGTCTGGCTGGAGAATTCAGTGGGATATACCCTCAAGCCAGTCCGGGAGGATGGCAAATCATCGGTACCACGCCAGAGCGCATGTGGGATCTCTCACGTTCTCCCTCTTCCCTGTTGCAACCCGGTTTCCGGGTACGTTTCAGAGATCAAGGCAAAGGGACAACAATCACTAAACCCGTCCCCCCTATTACGCCTATAGAGGACGTTTTATCTTCGCAGGTTGATAAACACGCCTCACTGAAAATCCTAACCACTGGAATACAAACACTTTTTCAGGATTTAGGGCGTTCAGGACAGGCTAGTTTAGGGATTTCTGCCGCCGGTGCGCTAGATAAAACAGCGCTGAAAAGCGCCAACCGAATCGTCGGTAATCCTTCGGACAATGCATGTCTGGAAATTGCGCAAGGAGGATTAAGCTTTATCTCTCATGGCAATGTCATTATCGCTGTCACAGGCGCTGACTGCCCAATCACTGTTCAAACAGCATCTGGCCGAAAGTTTCAGGTTGATGGCTATCAGCCTGTTGATCTGAGTGACGGTGATAAAGTGACGCTAGGAACGCCCAAAGCGGGAGTGCGTTCTTATTTAGCGGTGCGTGGCGGCTTTGCCAAACAACCTATTCTCTCCAGCCTCTCTTACGATACACTGGCACACATTGGCCCCAGTCCAATCGCTATAGGCGATACTTTGGATATTCTGACTCTCACGCAGGGTTCCGCTGTATCAATGGATGAAAGCCCAGCTTTCAATATTCCTACCACTGACGATATCGTTACACTGGACATTATTCTAGGACCGCGTACCGACTGGTTCACCGCAGAAGCGCTATCCCTGCTAAAAAGCCAACTTTGGCAGGTTACACCACAATCTAATCGAGTCGGTATTCGCCTGCATGGCGACACACCACTATCGCGTCTTAACCATAAAGAGTTACCGAGTGAGGGAACGACCACCGGCGCAATTCAGGTTCCCGCCAGTGGTCAACCGGTTCTGTTTTTAGCAGATCACCCGTTGACCGGCGGCTATCCCGTTATTGGTTCCGTTGCCAGCTATCATCTCGATCTTGCGGGACAAATTCCTGTCAATGCCCATATCCGCTTCAACCCCATCACTGAATTTCACGAAATAAAAGAGAGCGATCGCCGCTTATGAGTACCGCAATGACCATGAATATTAAAAACCATCCCATGAAAAAAGTTTTGATTGCTAACCGCGGTGAAATCGCCGTCCGTATTATTCGTGCCTGCCGGGATTATGGTTTACAATCTATCGCTGTCTACGCTGATTCGGACATCAATGCACAACATGTACAATTGGCTGATGAGGCTTATAGTTTAGGTGGAAACAGCCCCGCAGATACCTACCTTAATATTCCCCTATTATTAGATATTGCGAAACGTTCAGGTGCCGACATGGTACATCCCGGATACGGGTTTCTGGCTGAACGGGCAGAATTTGCCCGTGCCGTTATTAATGCAGGATTGATCTGGGTTGGCCCTGAACCAGAGACCATTGATATTCTGGGTGACAAAGTTAAAGCACGCAAAATTGCCCAACACGTAGGCGCGCCACAGGTTTCAGGCACAGAAGAACCGGTGAAAAACGCGGAGGAAGCTCTGGCGTTCGCGGAACAATATGGCCTGCCAATTGCAATTAAAGCAGCATATGGCGGTGGTGGACGTGGCATGAAAGTGGTGTGGCGGCTTGATGAAGTCACCGAACTCTACAATTCGGCTGTTCGTGAAGCAACAGCGGCCTTTGGGCGTGGAGAATGTTTCATTGAACAGTTTCTGGACAAACCTCGCCATATTGAAGCGCAAATTCTGGCTGATAAACATGGCAATGTGGTGGTACTTGGTACACGCGATTGTTCACTGCAACGACGTAACCAAAAATTGGTAGAAGAAGCGCCGGCCCCATTTTTGACCGAACATCAGCGCCAGCGTATTCATCAAGCAGCACAGGATATTTGCACCGCAGCCCGTTACATCGGAGCTGGTACCGTGGAGTTTCTCCTCAGTGTCGACGGCACGATCTCCTTTCTGGAAGTCAATACTCGCTTGCAGGTCGAACATCCGGTCACTGAAGAAACCACAGGGATCGACATTGTGGTAGAACAATTCCGAATTGCCGAAGGTAAACCTTTATCATTGACCTCAACACCGCTCCCTTTAGGCCACTCTTTTGAATTCCGCATTAACGCAGAGGATGCGGGTAAAGGATTTTTACCGACGCCCGGAACGGTGACGGTATTTTCTCCCCCTTCCGGCCCAGGCATAAGGTTGGATTCTGGTGTTGCAGCAGGTTCCACCATCCCTGACACCTTTGATTCGCTGATGGCTAAGCTGATTGTCACCGGAGCGACCCGCCAACAAGCTATTGCCCGTGCACGACGTGCATTACAGGAATTCAGGATTGAAGGTGTTGCATCAGTATTGCCTTTTCATCAAGCAGTAATGGAACATCCTGATTTTATTTCCGATGACACATTTAACGTCCACACACGTTGGATCGAAACTGACTTTATCAATGACATAAAAATATCTCCGCGTCAGGAAAACCATTATCCAGAACAGGTAACACGTACTTTTATTGAAATTAATGGCCGTCGGCATGAACTGGGACTACCCGCCGAGTTATTAAAAGGGCTTTCATTGCTTGATGCTGGGCAAAATTCCATCACTGAGAGCAAAGGTAGTGAAACTGGGGGGACAATAACAGCACCGAATCCCGTCTCAGCACCAATATCCGGCGTTTTACAATGCTGGTATGTGCAGGAAGGAGATGAAGTTAAACAAGGTGATGTCATTGCTGTCATGGAAGCAATGAAAATGGAAACGCAACTTACCGCACATCGTTCCGGGAAAATCGTTATCTATGCAGAAGAAGGCGGTTATCAACAGGCAGGAAATGTACTGGCAAGTATTAACGATGATTAATAATGATGATAAACACCAAATTATCACAATTAATTGGCTCATTTGACACATAAATTCACATTACCCAATACAACATCAAATTGTGCGGATAATTTCCGCACAATTTTAATGAAGAGATTAAACTTAAAATGCAAGAAATATCGTGAAAAAGAATATAATCAACCCCTTTATGAATAGGAGAAAATAACTATTAAGGGCAATTTTTTAATCATTTCGTTAAGATTGACAATAAAAAATAAGTCATCACACAATTTAACAGCTGTTTATTTGTTGCACTCCGCAAATTATTAACAAAACTATTTTTTATCCGAAAGAAATATTTACCAAATATTTTCAATATCATGATTTTCAATTTAAAATTGAGAGGCGATTAAAACCAATAATAAACAAAAAAATATAAAACAAAATAAAGGATAAAAAATTGTAATTTACCAATAATTATAAATTGATAACAGCAATATATATTTATCTAGTTAATGAAAAACAGCATGATAATTTGCAATTATTTTTATATATATTTAAATAATAAGAAATCATTAACTCATTACAAATTAACGGTTATAAATAGTGTAGAGGTTTATTTTCCACACTTGACAACATCAATAAAAAACAAAATAAAAATACAATAAAAACAAATACTTATAATTATATTATCATATCAATAAGATATAAATCAAACTCAATAAGAATAAATCAATAAAAATGTCATAGCCCATATACTACACATATTGATATTTTCAAGAAATATATTAAATTCAGACCATTATTTTATTCCAACCATAGAAATATTATTTCATCAAAATATAATGTTACTCATTTAATAATTTTCATATCCATATGATAATTATGCGCATATATGCATCTATCTGAATAGTATATAAACTTACTATTACAACAACATCATAATATTAAATAATTTAATTGTTTTACATTTCCTTTACAATTATCAACGCAATTTAAAACTATAATAAGTTCCATATATATTTTTACAAACATATTTTTATATAGATTAGCATCACAATTTCAACATTACTCAACAAAATAATAACTCAAATAATTGCAATTACCATTAAACAGAATACTATATTAATAGTGAAATAAGGTTTTTATTTACAATATTTCCCTAATGGTCCCAAAGAAGACCAAGATAAAAAACAAATTCAGCAGCATTGATTAAAAAGAAAAATATTCGTTACTTTAAATTATAATAATAGTGACGGCTAAGTAACCCAGGAGAATAATGTGATAACAAACGATTACGAGTTGATAACCGCACCAAACAGCGTACCAGTGAAAATGTGGACTCATGGTGTACCGGTAGAAGCGGAAGCGCGTGAGCAACTGTTGAACACAGCAAAAATGCCTTTCATATTCAGCCATTTAGCCGTTATGCCTGATGTACATCTTGGTAAAGGTTCAACCATCGGCAGTGTCATTCCAACTCGTGGGGCGATTATTCCAGCCGCAGTAGGCGTAGATATCGGCTGTGGCATGATGGCAGTATGTACTTCATTGCATGCCAAAGATTTACCGGACAACCTATATGCTATCCGCCATGCTATTGAAATTGCCGTACCGCACGGACGCACGGCAAACCGTAGCGGTAAGGATAAAGGCGCTTGGCAGCAACCGCCAAAAACCGTCGATCACCATTGGAGCGTGTTGCAGACCGGATTTAAACGGTTAACCGATAAATATCCACAATTACTGAAAACTAATAACCATCAGCACTTAGGGACACTAGGCACCGGTAATCATTTCATTGAGCTGTGTCTGGATGAATCTGACCGGGTATGGGTAATGCTGCATAGTGGATCACGCGGAGTAGGAAATGCCATTGGTAATTTATTCATCACTCTCGCCCAACAGGACATGAAACAGCATATCGCTAACCTGCCTGACCGTAACCTGGCCTATTTTGAGGAAGGCAGCCGTCACTTTGCCGACTATATGGAAGCGGTCGGTTGGGCACAAAACTTCGCCCGCCATAATCGCGAAGTCATGATGCAACATACACTGGCAGCACTGGCGACGGTAATAACAAAGCCGTTCACTGCCATAATGGAAGCGGTAAATTGTCACCACAATTATGTGCAACAAGAGCAACACTTCAGCCAAAACGTGTTAGTCACACGTAAAGGTGCGGTCGCAGCACACCAAGGCGTCATGGGCATCATTCCTGGTTCAATGGGTGCGAAAAGCTTTATTGTACGTGGTCTGGGAAATGAACAGAGTTTTTGCTCATGCAGTCACGGCGCTGGCCGAGTATTAAGCCGCACAGCAGCGAAAAAACGCTTCACAATAGAGGATCAGAAGCGTGCCACGGCACACGTGGAATGCCGCAAGGACAGCGACGTCATCGATGAAATTCCGATGGCCTACAAAGACATTGAGGCCGTAATGGCCGCTCAGTCTTCACTAGTAGAAATCGTTCACACCCTGCGTCAAGTGGTTTGCGTAAAAGGATAATCAAGATGAAAGAAAAATTTGGTATCAGTGACATCATGAAACAACACATATGCCAAAAACTGGCGCAACTTGAGACAGAGCTGCAAATACGAATACTCTACGCCTGTGAATCAGGTAGCCGCGGTTGGGGATTTGCCTCAACAAACAGTGATTACGATGTACGTTTTATTTATGTACATACTCCATCATGGTACTTACGCGTCGATCCCTCTCGGGATGTCATTGAACTACCGATCAGCAATGAGCTAGATATCTGTGGTTGGGAACTGCGTAAAACTTTAGGGTTGCTGAAACGAGCCAACCCAACACTGATGGAGTGGGCAGACTCACCGGTAATTTACTACGAAGACGTGGAGTTTATGGCAGCGCTACGTGCCCTATTACCAGACTATTTCTCCAACAACAGAGCGCGATATCACTATCTGTCGATGGCAAAGAAAAACTTTCGTAGTTACCTGCAAGGCGAGAAAATTCGGCTGAAAAAATACCTTTATATACTACGTCCATTGCTGGCGGTACGTTGGATCGAAGCTGGTAAAGGTGTGCCACCGATGCGCTTCGACACCCTGCTAGCCGGAACTGTTACAGACGCGGCGCTGATGCAAGAGATACAGACTCTACTTGCCATCAAGCGTAACGCTGACGAAACGGAGTATAGTCCACGTTTTAAACGCATTCATAACTTTATCTGCCGCGAATTGGATGATTCAGTTACCCGCTGCGAACTCAAAGACAAAAAACATCTCCCAGATACCGAATTGGATCTACTTCTGATGCACACAGTACTTCACAATAATCATAAAGAAGAAGGAGAATACCTGTTAAAAAACGGATAAGAAATCATACATATATGACATTTCAGCGATAAAGCTGGATGTTTACAAAAAGCCAGAAAGCAGGGTCTTCCACCCTGCTCCAGAAATAAACAGATCAATTCTCTATTTCAGGCTGGAAATTTATTAAAAAAAAAACAGACAGTTATAGAATCATTAACCTAAAATAATATGAGGCGCAAATCGTGATGTATCCTTCGTGATCCTGCCAATATCTTCCCTGACCGATAGACCAGCAGGCGTGTCATTAACGAGCCAACTACCGATAAGAACATGGCTATCGCCAATCTTTGGCAATGGGGTATATTGCTGCACAATGTAACCCTCCTCACCGTAAGGCCCATCTACTTCTTCAACCACCTTGCCATCTTTATGAATACTAATATTTGCTCCCTCACGGCTGAATATCGGCTTCATAACGTAGTGAGTTAAGCGCTTGGCTTGCGGATCATCGGCAAAATAAGCCTCAAGCAGATTTGGGTGTCCTGGAAACATCTCCCAAAGCAATGGCAAAATTGACTTATTCGAGGTGATGCATTTCCACATTGGCTCAAACCAGTTAACACCCGCCGTAACCAAGTGTTGAGCGTATTCCTCACGAAACATGAACTCCCACGGGTACAACTTGAATATAGAATCTATAATTTTATTATTACTGTCCGTAAACTTACCACACTCGCTGAGTCCAATATCTTCAATATAGACAAACTCGGCATGAATACCGGCATCTTTGGCGCAATCAGCCAGGTAATCAACCGAACCTTTGTCTTCTTCTGTGCCCTTACAGCAGGCAAAATGAAGCGTGTTGAATGGCAAAAAGGGTTTCAGTTCACAGAAGCGATTAACAAGCAGTTCCTGTAGTAAGTTGAACTGATCAGCAGCATGAGGCAATTCACCACGGTTAACTTTATCTTCCAACCATAGCCAGCTAAAAAAACCATGTTCATAAATAGAGGTCGGCGTATCTGAGTTAATTTCCAATAACTTTGCCGGGTTTTTACCATCATAAGCAAAATCAAGACGACTATAGAGGCTTGGATCTCTGCGCTTCCAAGATGCGCGAACCAGTGACCGCATCGCTTCTGGAATTTGGAATCTAGCCATCAACTCATCACTGTTGACCACTCGCTCTACTGCTTGCAGGCTCAACCGGTGGATTTCCGCTGTCGGAGCTTCAATATGTTCTTCAATCTGCTTGAGAGTAAACTGGTAGTAACGGTCTTCCGTCCAGTACGGTTCATTATCGATTGTATGAAAACCAAACCCAAATTCTTTTGCTCGCACTTTCCAATCATGACGAGGTGTGGTTGGGATCTGAAGCATGATGTTAACCCTTGATAATGCTTATTTGAATCTTGAAAAAAATCATCGCACAAACGCTTAATTCAGTAATCATGCCTCGATGCAAGACACTGATAACAAAAAGCCTGCGAATAAAATGTCAACACCAGTTAACCACCCCAACTGTATTTAGCGGAAGATGTTGAACCAAAACCACCAGAAGATTTAGTGGTGACGATTGGCTTGCTATCATAGCCGCCAGAATAACGGGAATCGCTGCTTTTAAACCTCTGTTCCTTTTCACGTATCAAGCGTTCTCGATACATTCTCTCCCTGTGTTTACGTTCTGAATAATCGCCGATTTCATCAACGATCCCAGATGCAATATAAGCAGTTGATCGGGGGTTCAGTACAGGATTTATACCTGTAACTACATTTCCAGAATTTGCATACAAAGCGCCATGTGTATTTGCTGTAGTCTGAGAAGCTTCTTTCTCAATTGGCAGACGAACCGTCTCCAGCGGCTGCAAATAACGTCGGTTCATCTCGTACTGGATATTGCCAATATCAGAATAAGCGCCAATGACCTTGCCATCAGCAAAAAAAAGCTTACCGTACAGGTCGCTATAGCCTGATGTTGAAGTAAATAGCGGCTGGTAAAACACGTTGCGATACTTTTCAGCCATATCATATCGGCTAAACTGTTCCGGCTTCACCTCCGCCATCATAAAGGCGGCCATCTTCGGTCGATAACCTACAGCCCCCGGCATTGCTTCACATTCACCATACTCAAGCTCACACATGGCTTTCTTACGAAATTTCTGCGACGTACGTTCCGCTTCACGTAATGCCGCTTGATATGTGGTTTCACACTGAGCCGCGATCGTATTCTTTGGATTATTCTGACAAGACGCCAGGTCCTTATAGACATTGATTGACAGTTCATCCGCCGATTGACCACAACCCACGAGTGAACCCATACTAAGCACCAATGACGTGAATGAGAACCCACGCCAATATTTACGTTTACTCTCAATGTTAATGGCAGTGCTGCGCATTCTGCGCTTTTTGTTCCCGTTCGTCATACGATCCCCAAATCAGTAAGTCATGCAAGCTGCGTTTAAAAGACCAACAGAAACTGACACTGCCGCCAACACAACCGCAGCAGGGATCTCATTATTCTCAATGCGAGACACAATCTTTGGCATCATAAATATGCGAACCATAAAGAAGCCAACAATCTGAGCCAACAGCGCAACAACACTCCACATCACGAAATCAATAACTCCCACAGAGTTGCTTGCCGCACTTGCAATGGCGATGCTGTAACCGATCAGCTCGCCACCAAGCGATATCGCCGCGGCGCTGTTCTTCTCTTCCTTGATAAGTTTCCACTCATCATGCGGAGTAATTATTGTGTAGATAAACTTGAAAACGATGAAAAAAACCAGCGCCAACCCAAAACACAAGCCAAAATTGCCTACACCATGCATAAATTGAGAAAAAGCCTGTTCTTCATTTTCCAATGTGATCATTTATGCCACCACTTTAAAATCAGTTTGGTTAAGTTGAATACCGGTGCTCAATACCATCAATCTATCCAAGTTACTCCCTACCACTTTTTCTTCTCCCACAACTTGAAGCTCTTCTGTTCGGTTATGAGCAACCTGACGCGAATACACCATCACAAACTGATCAGTTTCAGTTATACGCCCCTCCTTAGTGTAAGTTTTCTCGGTAACAGCCACAGGCTTAACATTGTCCCACAACCGCGAGAACTGGGTGCCGTCGAGATCATATTCTCCATTTGGCGTGACGATACCGTTTTTAATGAGCGCATCCCATTGAGCTTGCGAATCTATCGGTTTAGTTTCGTAAAAATACCACAGGCTCACTTCCTTCACGCCATCATCCCCCTCCCCTTCTTGAAGTACTTGAAGATAACCTTCGTCATCGGTGTAATAACGAACCAAACGTACGTTATCACCTAAGTCGACAACACCAACGGAACATATAAGCTGAGTTGAAGCCGCATTTTCGATCGTTAGGTCAGATTCAATCAGTTTTAGCATCAACGGGTCTATCTCAAATACACCACCGATACGCAAACCTAATACTTCCGGCACCTTTGGCACCACAGGCGCAACTGTCTTGCTCCCGAATGCGCTCTTAAACGCATCTGCGATTTTGGAAAGCATAGAAATATCTCTTGATAGGAAGATCCCACTTTAAAAAGCAGGATCTTGATTTAACAACTTGGTATTTACTTGCCAAGGATACGAGCAAGTTCATCTTCCGCGGACATAGCGCTTGAAGTTATACCTGCCTCTTTAAGCTTTTTATCTAGATCGCTAGAAGTCATACTATCGTGAAGCTCTTGCTGAGCTTCGAACTGAGCCGCTTTCTCAGCCTGACGTGACTTGATGCGTTCAAGGGAATCAAGGGCGGTAGATGTTTTTGAAGAAGCGCCAACGACAGAGTTATGAGTCGCAGCTTGGGCTTTCTGCACCTGTTCAGTTGCTTTAACCAAATCAACTTGATTCTCAAGCTGAGACACTTTCTTTTTCGCTTCTTGCACATTGTGTCGGTGCATCGCTTCAGTCTTCTGGAACGATTCAAACAACGCTTGCTCTCTTTCCAGTTCATCACGCAGGGTCGCAACTTTCTGAGCACACTCCAGAGCAAGCCCATTGTCGCCTTTACCCGCAGCAGAGCGAGCATAACCCTCGTACTCTGTGATACTATTTTTGATATCAGCAACCTTTTTCTCTGCCATTTTCCGCTTAGCAATAATGCTAACCAGGCTTTCATCCGCACGGCGGATTTCTGCTTTTGCTTCTCGGATTTCCTGATCAAGAATCGTCAGCGCGTTGCCATCAGCGACAGATTCTGCCGCATTATTTACCGTTCCTTTAATTGCCTTAAAAAGCTTTTTCCATACATTCATTGATATTTCCCCTACACTGTTATTTTAGGAACTCAGAATACGCATCAAGAAGCTCAGTGATGTTGGTAAACAGCATAGAGACTTCGATGACAACGCTTTCTTGTTTTGATTCTGATGACAATGAACCAAAAGCGGTATAGTAAGATTGACCATCGACTTTAGTTATTCCAACTGAAGTCAGAGGAATCATTTTGTGCGTTTCTAAAATAAACTGATTTAAAGAAGCGGGATCTAAAACATTCTCTTCCGAAAACAGTAATGCCTCCACTGTAATTTGCCTGCCGCAAATCGCCAGATGTGCTTTAATTCCGTCTTCGTTAGTAATTGCAAGACATTCACCTATTTGCTCTACAGTCCAGTTGTTACCAGATTCATTAAGAGCTTTAATCACTTGATTTAATTCCAAACTATCTACTCCACTGGTTTGTTTTATCATTAAAATCAGCATATTAAGTTTAAATTATCATCAGATTATACATTTTTCAATAAGTATTACGTTAAAATAGCCCAGTATTAAATCTAAAATATTCATAAGTATGGTAAATACTAAAAACGCATAAAACCTTAAATACAGCATTACTGAACATTATTAAAACCTTATACCCTTCGCTAAGTGACCTTGTACTATCTCAATACCTCCCGCACAAAACACCATGAGAGTATTCGCATGAAAAAACTTATCCTGATGGATGATTAAAATCACGCTTAACTAGGTTGCTTTATAGCTTTGGCGTATCACAGTAAATAAAATAGAGAATTGCAGGCTAAAATAAAAACTTCCAGTAAAATCAACCGATATTGATAAAAGTATCCATTTTGGTTATCAACTCATTTAACCTTATAATATTGAAGCTAAAATCTTTTCAAACTCCCATTTATCTCCAACATAAAAATCTTTTCTACTTAGCGCTTCTTACATTCAACAGAGATTAACCTTATGCATTAACTATCAGATTTAACCTTTATTTACCGTCATAATCTTTTCATCACCATTTTAAATATCTGTTTTCACTTCATTTGAAAACTAAGAAATCCGATTTATACAATAAACAGAAAGGCGATAATTATAGATATTAAAAGGGTGATAAAACATTTATATTTTTACTATTTTACATTGAAATATCTTTTAACGACAGATAGTTAAGTTAACGGACAGTAAAAGCTTATCGGAAAGACTTTACCCGCAATCTGCGGCTCCCTTCATTCTTAAGGGAGCCAGCTTTAATCATTCTTTAATATGAACAGATTTACCATTAAAGGTAACAACCTGCCCGGCTATCGCTTTATAACGTTTACGGGTTTCTATCTGACTATTAACTTCAACCAGACCTTCAGCAATAACCGCTTTAGCGCTAGCGCCGCTTTCACTCCACCCTTGAAACTTCAACAGATCACACAACGCCACATAAGGGTGGCCTTCTAAATAAAAAATTTCCATCAACAACCTTCAATTGTTTCCACATCATGGTATTCCTCGCAGGCTTGCAAGGTATTCTGGATAAGTGTCGCGACCGTCATTGGGCCAACCCCCCCTGGAACCGGAGAAATCCAACTTGCCCGCTCTGATGCAGTTTCAAAATCAACATCACCAATCACTTTGCCATCTTCCAGCCGGTTAATGCCGACATCAATAACAATAGCGCCGGGTTTAATCCACTCACCGGGGATAAAGTTTGGTTTACCAACCGCCACAATGAGTAAATCCGCATGTTCCACATGATGACGTAAATCTTTAGTAAAGCGATGAGTCACCGTAGTGGTACAACCAGCTAATAACAACTCCAGGCTCATTGGACGACCAACAATATTTGAAGCGCCGATAACGACAGCATTCAGCCCATAAGTATTGATTCCACAACGCTCAAGCAACGTTGCGATACCGCGCGGCGTACAGGGACGCAACTTTGGAGCGCGTTGACACAAACGGCCAATATTATAGGGATGGAAGCCATCAACATCCTTATCAGGCTGAATACGTTCCAGAACTTTGACATTATCAATACCGGCAGGTAAAGGGAGCTGAACCAAAATTCCATCAATTTCTGAATCATTATTAAGCTGATCGATAAGATTCAACAACTCTGCTTCACTGGTGGTATCTGGCAGATCATAGGAACGGGAAACAAACCCGACTTCCTCACAGGCACGGCGTTTACTTGCGACATAAATCTGAGAAGCAGGATTTTCGCCGACTAAAACAACGGCAAGACCAGGAGCACGTCTTCCCGCAGCAACACGTTGTTGAACACGCACTGCGACTTCACTTCTGATTGTCTGCGCAATCGTTTTCCCGTCAATAATTTTTGCTGGCATGTACGAATAAATCCATAAATCAAACATTGGGATACTGCCTATTTTGTCAGAACATGAACGTGCTGTCAGTTTTATTGATAATCAGAAAATAGCCAGATGAAGACTTATAAGCAGAAAAGCCATTGACTCAATGGGTTGTCACCGTATAATCTCTCCCCGCATCAGAGCATTACTGATGCAGCTCATCTCTCAAGATGCGCCCTTAGCTCAGCTGGATAGAGCAACGGCCTTCTAAGCCGTAGGTCACAGGTTCGAATCCTGTAGGGCGTGCCATATCAACCTCTCTCATCGTCTAGTAAAGCTCATAAAACCCCAGTAAACACAAAAAGTTAAGCTCTCCTTGTTCTCCAGAAGTCTGGTAAGGTTCTCTGAAATCTACATTGTGGGGGTATATTTGGGGGTACGTTCAGGTTCAATGAAGTGAGATACCCCCTGATGAAGCTAATATTATAGGATGTGCGGAATTCAACCCTGTTCACTTTTTTTGGTTTGAGGTGAACGGTTGGATGAAGAGTAGTGATGAGCCTATTTTCAAGTCATCATCATTTAACAAAATGAATTTAAATAAAAATATTTAAAGGTGAATAGGTGAACAGTTTTACTCCTAATTCTTTAATAGGGTGAGGTAAGCGAAAAAGTTTTCTCTGGCAGGTGTTTTTCAGCTCTCCGATTTACCGAGTTAATTTATTAGCCCGGTAAATCGAGAAGACAAACGCAGCGCATCAGTTTCTCGCCTTAAGCAAACCAAAATTAGTCTGCCATATCAAGTTGCTATGAGCAAAATATAGGACAGTATTGCCTATCAGTGTTGGAAGCAGTCCAAAATGCCCCAGAGATAACGACTAAACTTGTAGCGATTCAAAATGATGAGAACACCTTTACTCGTTATAATACTGGGATGATTATGGGCCGATGGCCATTCAAAAACGCATTAAAAGTGGAGTTTCACAATGACAAGTACCCAACAACGCGCCGAACTACAGCGTCAAATCTGGCAAATCGCCAACGATGTGAGAGGTTCAGTTGATGGCTGGGATTTCAAACAGTATGTACTAGGTACGCTGTTTTATCGCTTTATAAGTGAAAACTTTGCAAACTACATTGAAGGCGGTGATGAGAGTATCAACTATGCTGAGCTTTCAGATGATATTATCACTGACGATATTAAAGATGATGCTATTAAAACCAAAGGCTATTTTATTTACCCAAGCCAGCTGTTTGCTAATATTGCCGCAAGTGCTAATAAAAATAATAATTTAAACAAAGAGTTAAATTCCATTTTCGTCTCTATTGAAAGCTCAGCCAACGGCTACCCATCTGAAGCCGAGATCAAGGGCCTTTTTGCTGATTTTGACACCACCAGTAACCGTTTAGGTAATACCGTTAAAGACAAAAACACCCGCTTAGCCGCCGTATTAAAAGGTGTGGCAGGGCTTCAATTTGGTCAGTTTGAAAATAACAAGATTGATCTATTTGGTGATGCTTACGAGTTTTTAATCTCTAACTACGCTGCTAATGCAGGTAAATCAGGCGGTGAATTTTTTACACCACAACATGTTTCTAGGCTAATCGCTCAGCTCGCTATGCATGGGCAAACCAGCGTGAATAAAATATATGATCCAGCCGCAGGTTCTGGCTCATTGCTATTACAAGCCAAAAAACACTTCGATGCCCACATTATTGAAGACGGTTTCTTTGGTCAGGAGATTAACCATACCACCTATAACCTTGCGCGTATGAATATGTTTTTACACAACATTAACTACGACAAGTTTAATATCATGTTGGGCAATACTTTAACCGAACCGCATTTTGGTGATGACAAACCGTTCGATGCCATCGTCTCTAATCCACCGTATTCGGTGAAATGGATTGGCAGTGATGATCCAACGCTAATCAACGATGAACGCTTTGCTCCCGCTGGTGTATTAGCGCCGAAGTCCAAAGCCGACTTTGCCTTTGTTCTGCACGCATTGAGTTACTTATCCAGCAAAGGCCGCGCGGCAATTGTTTGCTTCCCGGGTATTTTTTACCGTGGTGGAGCTGAGCAAAAGATCCGCCAATATCTGGTAGATAACAACTATGTTGAAACCGTGATCTCATTAGCACCTAACCTGTTTTTTGGCACGACCATTGCTGTAAATATTCTTGTGCTGTCTAAACACAAAATTGACACCACTACTCAGTTTATTGATGCAAGCACTCTGTTTAAAAAAGAAACCAATAACAACATACTTACCGACAATCATATCGAACAAATTATGCAGGTATTTGATAGCAAAGATGATATTGAACATTTGGCAAAATCAGTCAGTTTTGAAGCCATCGCCGCTAACGATTACAACCTGTCGGTGAGTAGCTATGTCGAATCTAGAGACAACCGCGAAGTAATTGATATTACAAAACTCAATGCCGAATTAAAGATCACTGTTAAAAAAATCGACCAACTGCGAGCGGATATCGATGCCATTATTGCTGAGATTGAAGGCACGGAGAATAAGGCATGAGCAATATGAGCTTTATGGAAAAACTGCTTGATGGCGTTGAAGTGGAGTGGAAGACTTTGGGGGAGCTTACAGAGTATTCAAAAACTCGTATTTGCTTTGACAAACTTGATAAATCAAATTACGTGGGAGTTGATAATCTCCTACAAAATTGGGCAGGGAAAAAAGAGTCTACTTATGTGCCAACCGAAGGTAACTTAATAGAGTATCAAAGTGGTGATATTTTAATCGGAAATATTCGCCCCTACTTGAAGAAAATATGGCACGCTGATCGTATCGGTGGCACAAATGGCGATGTACTGGTTATACATCTGACTGATGAAACGATAACACCTAGGTATCTATATCAAATTTTAGCGGATGATAAATTTTTCGACTATAACATGCGGCATTCTAAAGGGGCCAAAATGCCACGCGGGAATAAAACAAAAATAATGGAATATCCAATTCCTATCCCATCTCTCAATATCCAAACCGAAATCGTCCGCATTTTGGACGCCTTTACCGAGCTTACCGCTAAGCTTACCGCTGAGTTTACCGCCCGCAAAAAACAGTACAACTATTATCGCGACCAGTTGTTAAATTTTGAAGAAAGTGAGGTGGAGTGGAAGACTTTGGGGGAAATTGGTGAGGTTCGCATGTGTAAACGAATTTTAAAAAACCAAACCCTCGAAACAGGCGATATTCCATTTTATAAAATTGGAACATTTGGAAAAGAGCCTAATGCTTTTATCACACGAGAATTATTTGATGAATATAAAGCAAAATATAGCTACCCAAAAACTGGAGAGATTCTAATTTCTGCAAGTGGTACGATCGGAAGATCAGTCATATTTGATGGGAAAGATGCCTATTTTCAGGATAGTAATATCGTATGGATTGAAAATGATGAAAGTCAGGTATTAAATAAATATTTGTTTTATTTTTATCAAATTGCCAACTGGAATATTTCCGATGGCGGAGTAATCAAGCGTTTATATAATGATAATATCAAAAAAACAACGATCCCTGTTCCGTATCCGAGCGATTCTGAAAAATCACTTGCCGAACAAGAACGCATCGTCTCCATCCTAGATAAATTCGACGCTTTAACTAACTCCATTAGCGAAGGTTTGCCTCGTGAAATTGAATTACGTCAAAAGCAATATGAATATTATCGCGATCTGCTGTTGAATTTCCCTAAGCCAGAGGTAGAGGCATGATATGAGCAAAACGCTAACGGGAATAGCCCAGCAGCTAAAAGATGCCAACAAAAAAGTACAACTGATCTATGCCTTTAATGGTACGGGTAAAACCCGGCTTTCGCGGGAATTTAAACAACTAATTGCGCCAAAAATTGATAATGATGAAAGTAGCAACAATGAAGGACTATCATTGACGCGTATTAATTTTTTGTATTACAACGCCTTTACCGAAGACTTGTTTTACTGGGATAACGACTTATCTGAGAATACCGAGCCTAAACTCAAAATCCAGCCGAATTCATTTACAGATTGGGTGCTGAAAGATCAGGGGCAAGACCGAAATATCATTGCTAACTTTCAACACTATACGGATGAAAAATTAACTCCACATTTTAGCGAAAATAGTTCGGAGGTCACATTTTCTTTCGAACGCGGTAATGAAGCACCAACTGAAAATGTTAAAATATCAAAAGGCGAAGAAAGCAACTTTATCTGGAGCATATTTTACACACTAATTGAGCAAGTAATCAGCGTGCTGAATGTTGCTGAACCTGGTGAGCGAGAAACAGATCAGTTTAATCAATTGCAATACGTCTTTATTGATGATCCTGTGAGTTCGTTAGATGAAAACCATTTGATTGAGTTGGCAGTACATCTTGCTCAACTTATTAAATCTAACGAGTCTAGCGTTAAATTCATCATCACGACGCATAATCCTCTTTTCTATAACGTGCTACACAATGAGCTAAACAGCGATGATAAAAGCTATAAAAAGAAATGGTTTGAGAAATACAGGCTGACAAAGCATGAAGATGGCACATATCAGTTAGCAATCCAACCGAATGATTCACCATTCTCATATCATCTTTATCTGAAGTCAGAACTCGAAAAAGCCATCGAAAGCGGTCAAGTAAGCAAGTATCACTTCAACTTTTTAAGAAATATATTAGAAAAAACCTCTACTTTTCTTGGCTATAAAAAGTGGGGTGATTTATTGCCAAAAACCGATGATGGCAGGCCCAATCCTTATGAGGCTAGGATTATTAATATCTCTAGTCATTCAAAACATGCAGGTGAAGAGGTCGCCGAGCTTACGGAAGATGACAAGCGTGTTTTGCGCTATCTGGTTAATGAAATTAACACTATGTACCGCTTCCAACAGGCAGAAAATTAGAGTGAATCGAATTTATAGGTGAAGTATGAACGAATACAAAACTATTGCTGAATCAAATAACTTTATCGTACTGGATAAATACACCAAGGAATTGCAGCTAAATGAAACCTACCAAAGCGAAGGTGATTTAGAACGGGAATTGATCGACGATTTAGTCAACCAAGGTTATGAATATGTTTCTGGCTTAAACACGCCCCAAAACATGCTGGCCAATGTGCGTGAGCAATTGCAGATACTGAATAATGTTGATTTTTCAGCAAGTGAGTGGCAACGCTTTGTTGAACAGTACTTAGATAAGCCCAACGATAACAGCATAGATAAAACTCGTAAGATTCATAATGATTATATCTACGACTTTGTTTTCGATGATGGACATATTGAGAACATCTATCTAGTCGATAAGAAAAACATTGCCCGTAATAAAGTACAAATCATTAAACAACTCAAGCAAACAGGGGCGCAAGCGAATCGATACGATGTAACCATTTTGGTTAATGGCCTACCATTGGTACAAGTTGAGCTTAAAAAACGCGGAGTTGCTATCCGTGAAGCCTTTAACCAAGTGCATCGTTATAGTAAAGAAAGCTTTAATACAGAAAACTCTCTGTTTAAATACTTACAACTTTTTGTGATTTCAAACGGTACAGACACTCGCTATTTTGCCAATACTACCAAGCGTGATAAAAACAGTTTTGACTTCACCATGAATTGGGCCAAATCTGATAATACGCTGATTAAAGACTTAAAAGATTTTACAGCCACATTTTTTCAGAAAAATACCTTGCTGAATGTGTTAATTCATTATTCTGTATTTGATGTTAGCAATACTTTATTAGTGATGCGCCCCTATCAAATAGCGGCTACTGAACGTATTTTGTGGAAAATTAAAAGTGCGTATCAGGCTAAAAATTGGAGTAATACTGAAAGTGGTGGCTACATTTGGCATACCACGGGGTCGGGCAAAACCCTAACTAGTTTTAAAGCGGCGCGTTTGGCTACTGAGTTGGATTTTATCGATAAAGTGTTTTTTGTGGTCGATCGTAAAGATCTGGATTACCAAACCATGAAAGAATATCAACGTTTTTCACCTGACAGTGTTAATGGTTCGGAGAGTACCGCAGGGCTAAAACGGAATATTGAAAAAGATGACAATAAAATTATTGTTACTACCATTCAGAAATTTAATAACTTAATAAAAAGTGAAAGCGATTTACCAATATACAATAAGCAAGTAGTGTTTATTTTTGATGAGGCACACCGCAGCCAGTTTGGTGAAGCACAAAAAAAACCTAAAGAAGAAATTTAAAAAGTATTATCAATTTGGTTTTACGGGCACGCCAATTTTCCCGCAAAATGCTTTAGGAGCAGACACCACCAGTAGTGTATTTGGCCGAGAATTACATTCGTATGTGATTACCGATGCCATTCGTGATGAAAAAGTATTGAAATTTAAAGTTGATTATAACGATGTAAGACCACAATTTAAGTCCATTGAAACCGAACAAGACGAGAAAAAGTTAACAGCGGCAGAAAACAAGCAAGCTTTTTTACATCCCGTTCGTATTCGTGCAATTTCCCAGTATATTTTAAATAACTTCAGGCAAAAAACACATCGTCTCCAAGCCGGCGGCAAGGGGTTTAATGCCATGTTTGCTGTCAGTAGCGTGGATGCCGCCAAAGCTTATTATGAAGCGTTCAAGCATTTACAAAAAGAGACTGAAGAAAATAAAGCAAATAAAAAACCGCTTAATGTCGCCACTATCTTCTCTTTCGCCGCTAATGAAGAGCAAGATGCTATTGGTGAGCTTATTGATGAAAGTTTTGAGCTCACCGCAATGGACAGCAGTGCCAAAGAATTTTTAAGCGCGGCCATTGATGATTATAATGCAGCGTTCAAAATGAATTTTGGTGTAGATAGTAAAGGTTTCCAAAACTATTATAAAGACCTCGCTAAGCGAGTGAAAAATCAAGAAGTAGATTTACTGATTGTTGTTGGCATGTTCTTAACAGGATTTGATGCGCCGACATTGAATACTTTATTTGTCGATAAAAATCTGCGTTACCACGGCCTAATGCAAGCTTTTTCACGCACTAACCGTATTTATGACGCCACGAAGACCTTTGGCAATATCGTCACCTTCCGTGATTTAGAACAAGCCACAGTTGACGCTATCACTTTGTTTGGTGATAAAAACACCAAAAACGTGGTGCTGGAAAAAAGCTATAAAGAATACATGGAAGGCTTTACTGATTTAGTCACCGGCGAAGCACGTCGCGGATTTTTAGAGGTAGTGACAGAGCTACAAAGACGCTTTCCTAACCCTGATGATATTATTAAAGAGCAAGATAAAAAGGATTTTGCCAAACTATTTGGTGAATATTTACGTGCGGAGAATGTACTGCAAAACTATGATGAATTTGCAGGATTAAAGGCTCTACAACATGTAGATATTAGTAATCCGGAGGCTGTTGAGGCATTTAAGGCTAAATACTACCTGAGTGATGAAGATATCGCCGCGATGCAAGCGATTGAGATGCCAACTGAGCGTACTATTCAAGATTACCGCTCTACCTATAATGATACGCGTGATTGGTTACGCCGTGAAAAGTCGTCTAACGAGAAAGATAAATCTACTATTGACTGGGATGATGTCGTCTTTGAAGTGGACTTGCTCAAATCGCAGGAAATTAATCTAGATTACATTCTTGAGTTGATTTTTGAAAACAATAAAAAGAATAAAAATAAGACAGAATTAATTGATGAAGTTCGCCGTTTAATTCGTTCCAGCCTTGGCAATCGAGCAAAAGAAAGTTTAATTGTTGACTTCATTAATCAAACTAACTTAGACGAAATTATCGACAAGGCCAGTATTATTGATGAATTTTTCAAATTTGCTCAAGCTGAACAAAAACGTGAAGCAGAAGAGTTAATTAGCTCGGAGAAATTAAATGAAGATGCGGCTAAGCGCTATATTACAGCATCATTAAAACGAGAATATGCAAGTGAAAACGGCACAGAACTCAATTCCACTCTACCTAAGTTAAGTCCACTTAACCCGGAATACAGAACGAAAAAACAGGCTGTTTTCCAGAAAATTGCTGCATTTGTTGAGAAGTTTAAGGGTGTAGGTGGGCAAATATAGGTGTGAGCTAATATACAACAGTCGATCTACTACTAGCTATCATAAGCTACTTACTAACCATCCAGACACCTTGACGTTTAGATGGTTGGTACGCTATTTTTCCCTCTTCCATTTGTATCATTACCTCACCTTTCCTCGGCTCACAAATTAATGTGTCTCAATAGTTTTAAACACCACAACAGATTGTAATTATTGTGAATTTTTACTATCAAAAAAATTGAGCTACGTCTTGATCTCATTTCACTTTATACGTGCAGGGTGGCTTTCACTCATACAGTTTACACCTCTAACTATCTCTGGTTGAAATATTCAGTGGATGGTTTCTCTACCCCCAAACAATTAACTTATTGCAGCTACCTGACACTTAGCCTTGCAACGTTTTGCTGTACCTGTTGGCATTTTAATGCTCGCACTACTTTTGCTAACCGTTCGCAGAACTTAAGGCGTCACTTTTGCAGGTTTACCGCTGAAAGTGACGCAGCAGCAAAAGGGCAACATGCTTCTTACAGGCTCATGCCTACATCAAGCGAATATAATTGCTGTATTACGTAAGCGTGGAACAATCTTAGCGGCTGTTTCTCGTGAAGCGGGAGTCAGTTCATCTACATTAGCCAATACGCCCAGTCGGCCTTGGCCTAAAGGTGAATGGATAATTGCGAATTATCTCGGAATCCATCCCTCAGAAATCTGGCCGAGTCGGTATTTTGATATGTACGGTCAGCTTATTGAGCGAAAGGCTAGAAAAGAATTTGACTAACAATAGCCTGAATTAAAAAGATATTTTCTTGTGGGGGTACTAAGCCCCCCACCAATTGATAGTTAGAATATTTCTTTTAGTTAAGAGAAGTTAAGTCGCCTTGTTTTAATAAATCTAGACTTACATCTCCATGTATGAATAAATCAAAAGCTAAAAATAACTTTCTTAAGTCTGATTTTAAATGATCATCCTTTCCATTTCTTTTAAATAATGGAAAAGCTTCTTCTTGGGTATATTTCCTTAATTCATCTTTACTTATTGACTTTATATTCTTTATTATAACCAATAATTCTTTGTTTTTTAATAAATTCTCAGCTTTGATATTTTCAATTGAGCTAAACTCAATACTTGAGTATTTTTTATCCAGATTAACGGATTTAACTAAGTTATCTATTTTTCCATGTATCTTTATTCTTTTTTCTATTTTTTTCATTTCTTTTTTTTGATATTTTTATATTATGGAAATCACAAGATTTTATTAACTTTGAGAAAGGAGTTCTGGCATGAGGAGGATAATCGATAAGAAATTCAATAGCTGATTTATTTGGTATTTCACTTTTATCAAAGATATAATCTTCTAAATATTCCATTTCTTTTACTCTAATATAAACAAGTTGTTTATCACCTAAGGCAACAACTAAATTTTTACCAGAATTGGCATGTTTCTCCAATTCATCCAAATCAGAAGGTGTGACTAATATACTACCTAGATTTCCTTTTTCCCCTTCTTCTAGTATAAGTTGCTTTATTACCCTTTGATATCTAAGGATATCATATGGCGGCAACCCTTCATCTATATTACTTATTTCATCATATATCTTTTTATAATTATCTGTTTCTATAGATGTATACGTTATTTGTGATTTATCATCTGTTCTATGTGTTTTTATAATATCCATTTCATCTTTTTTGAACTCAATAAAAATAATTCTTTCAGCAGATTTTCTTTTGTCTTCTTTCGGAAGTTGTGAAGAAAAATCAGTCAGTAATTTTTTTACATTTCTATCTGTTAATGAATACCCAATAAAAATTATCGAGCTTTTTATCATGCTTGATAATATTTTTGCGCTAATCAGTATAGATTTATTATCATATCTTTCATAATCATAACTATTAATTACTATTGAATTAGGTAATTCTATATCTCCGTGTATCTTATATAACTCACTCCATCCAATGGTATCATCAAAAAAACCTTCATTACCAATATACATTTTAGGTTCAACATTTTGTTCTGACAAAAGTGTTTCAATAAATGAATCATAATTTGTTGTAATAATCATTTTTGCATTTTTTAAAAACCTCTTAAATGATTCAAGTTCGTCTTTTTTAATATTTGGTCTTAATTTATTTTGCTTGAATCTTTGACATAAAGAATATTTAAATGGTGATATATCCTCGTCAAAAACTCTTTTTGATGTTAATCCTTCTAATGATATTTTTCCTGAATTAAATAATTCCTTGAATTTTTTTTTCAATGTAAGTTGCTGCGTCCGAATATACTTTGTGATTTAAATCAGAGTCATTTTGTTCTTCTTTATATTTATCCTTTATTTCCGATAAGTAATTATAAAAACCTTGACCATTGTTATCAATTTTATTCCAGTATTCTTCCAGCAACTCAGGCCATGTTGGAGAATTTTCCAAGTATCTTTTAGACATTCCAGATCCAATAAATACTATTGGATAATTTTTGAAGTTAAAAATAGAGTCAGACATTTTAAGCCCTTTTCATAAAGATCAGCCGACCACTGGTATACTGCATATAGTAAAACATACTAAATCACTTTTTCTAATATTTTGATCAGAGCTTACTTAATTTGTGAGATATGTTGGCGATTAAAAAAGAAACCAATGTTATAATGATGATTATTATTAATTTATGAAATAAATTCATGTTACATAGTAACAATTGGTTATTTTAAGGTGTAATCTATTTACTCAGAGAAAGTAAGACCATAATGATACTATCAGCACAAAGTTGGATAATAAGGGGAAAGAATATCTCCTCTACTTTTATTAGTGGGGATATCCTTTCAAAGAAAGGTGGATTTAAAAAGTAGTAAAATAATCAGGGGGTATGGTAGATAATTGAGCTTAAAATTATTAAATAAAAACATTATATTAAGTTTTATATCGAATCCTGTAGGGCGAAAACGGCCTATCACTGATATTAAATCCAAAGACATACTGAGTGTGTTGCGTAAAATGGAACAGAGCAGCATGTTGGATAGCTCAAAAAAGATGTGTCAGGCATATCGGCAAATTTTCACTTATGTCATCATTTCGGGACGAGCGAAAAACAATCCCGTCATGGTTCTAATTAGCATACTGAAAACCCCAGAGCAAACACACTTTCCTCACCTGATGGCTGATGAACTGGGGCCATTTATGAATACCTGAGCCAATTATAGAGTAAGCCGTATCACCCAAACTGCTACACGTCTGCTGATTACTGACTAATCTACGCATTATCGAGATAAGGGCTGAGGAATGACTGGAAATCGATTATGACAAATATATGGTACACCGTCCCCACCTTGTGCCGTTATCCAGTCAGGAAAAAGCATTACTGCTGGAATTGCAGGAAATTACTGACGGATATTGTCTGGTCATAATGATTCCAGAAAACCGATGAGTAAAATCAACACCAACCACGCAATAAAACGTATTATCTATAATGGCAGGCCAACAGGCCATAGCCTTCGCCATACCATGAACAATATCTGGATAATAGCAACAAGCCAGATATTTTTCCTTTTTTCGATTTGACAACCTCTTTTATATGACAAACACATATATGAGTTTATCCAAGGATAACCAAAACTCTAATAAAGAGTGGGTAATAAACTACTCTCAATAAGAAAGAATCAAATGCAAGATGTAGTTCAATGATTATTTTTATACAAATTACTGCTGTTTCCCTTTCTCATCGATTTAAATAATGAGAAAGCTCCCACTCTTCATATTGCTGATTAATTTCTTTCACTGACATGAGTTTTATCTTGGGAATTGACAAACTTTCGTATATTTCAGTATGACGTTTTTTGTTTTTGGGTACGGCGAAAATAATGTGATGTATCATCTCCCATTTTATGCGTTCTTTAGCCCCAGAAAGACCACCATGTCGGTGACTTTGGAGTAAAGTCCTATTCATATATCGAGACAAGCTTAGCAAGGTAGGGACATCTAATAAAATTAATCCGGTAGCCCGGGAAAGACGCTGAGGAAGCGCTTTTTTATAGTTTCCATCTATAACCCATTTGTCTTTATTTATTACTTTATCATGTAATGTAATAAATTCATCATAAGGGCGCGGTTGCCAATCTGAATCAGCCAAATAAAAAAGTTGGTCCAAATGCGTAGCTTTCAGATTGAGTTTTTCCGAAATTGCATTAGCCAGTGTGGATTTCCCGCTATTTTATGGTCCTATGATACATATTCTGCTACCAAGATCTGAGAGTTTCATTGCGGCTCCATTTATAAATACACCCTCTTGTCAGCTACATGAGAATGACCAGAGCTAGTAATTCGAAAGGGTGGAGATTTTATCAGCTATTTCTGCCGAAAGGAAATCTCGGTGGCCTCAATTTTTGGAGCAGATTTCTTATCTAGAGGCGAATAAAGTCATTAGGAGATCACCAAATCGATAAGCGAAGCAAGTATAAATCAGATATCCAAATACATTAGCTCCCTTTGTAAAACTACGACCCTCTATTGCCGCCACACGATAAGTATCATTTCTATATGAGCAGAGATTTAATATACGGTTTGGATTGATGTTGCAAGTAGTGTGGAGTTATTTAGATGAGTTAGAAAAGGGCTGGAGAAATAATGTGAGGGATTTGGAGAAGAGCGCATGATATAACCATCTAAGTATCAAAATGCCTAGATAGTTGATATCTGCAACACAAATCGACTTTATTTATGCCTTAAACACCTGAGTCTGGTGCCATTCAATAAATTTATCCGCTGGATAATACTGACGATTACGCGGCAGATAAAGACTTTCGCCATCCCTAGCCCAGAACAATTGCTCAACAACCGGACTACGATTGACTCCATCAGAGATCTTAATTTTCAGATTCTCGTCTATGCCAATTGCACCTCTATCAAAAGCGGAATGATGAAGTGTGCAAAGTGCCAAACCATTCTCCACAAGGCAAGGGCCACCGAACTGTTTCCATTTGATGTGGGCGGCTTCCAGACCGACCAGTGAGCCATCCAGACGTAAATCATAGCCACAAACGGCGCAGCGGTAGTGATAAGCGCGTAAAACCATACCACGAAAACGTGGATCACGGCTATTTAACCCCTTGTTAATATCAAAACCTAGTCGCTCAGCCAGGCTTACCTGAACGCTGTCAGGGAAATGTTCATTAAGGATCTGTTGTGCCAGCTTATCAATAAGTGCAGGCTGACAGCGCAATAACTGAAAACTGGCTGAATCAAAACCTCCGGCAACCTGATACTCAATCAGCTCTCGTTTTGGCGGTTCCTTGCTTCCCGGACGTGGCGTGCAATGTTCTGCATTTTTCAGTTCCCAAAAGCCATCTCTCCGTAAACGCCAGAAAGGCATTGAAGGATAGTGTTCTTTGCGACTGGGGCCAAAATCAGTGAGTAATTGTAATAGTGGTTGATGAATTTCATCACCGTAATTAAACAGTTGCTCATGCCCTTTTTTGTACTCAGACAACACATACAACAGCAGTAATGGCTTATGTGGTGCGCGTTGATCACCTTTACGCCAGACGGTGAGTTTTGATATTGCTGTTTGCAGTGCTGCGGGTGAAGTCATGACTATTAGCTAAATTGGTGAATGAACTGCGATCATGCTCGCAAAAGTGAATGAGTTCAATACATAGTTGATGCTGAGTATTGAACAGTCTGTTCAGATAGGAAAAGAAAAGACCAAAATAGGTCAATTATTTATGAGGACCTTTTTTATAAATTAATTACATTTCACATATTATCCTTCAATTACAGCATACCTGATAAAACTAGAAATTTAACCCTGAGTAAGCATTAGACCCCCTTCTAGTCCAGAAAATACTTCTGGCTTATTAGTGAATAACTCCCAAGAATTTCATTATCTAGCCGATACTTTGCCAGCCAGTAGAGCTATGTTGGATATTATGGAACTCGCAATGAATAGTGCAAAGTTAGGTTATTTCCCCGCAACCCGCCTTTTCCTGAAAGAACATCTATGCCCATCACGAATCACTGTTTTCCACTTATCTCAAGTAAGCTATTTTAAAAACACGTATTAATGTTAAAATTTTTGTACCATTTCTACAGATGCGAAATCATATTCTTAACAAACTATTACAAAGATATCTTCGCTGACAACTCACTTGACTTTATTAATCTGTATTCGTAAACACATAGCACTGTCTATTCCAAATGGAGAGATTATGAAATCACGAGCCGCTGTTGCATTCGGACCGGGCCGCCCCCTTGAAATCGTCGAAGTCGATGTAGCCCCGCCTCAAGCCGGTGAAGTGCTGGTCAAAATCAGTCATACCGGCGTATGTCATACGGATGCCTTCACCCTGTCAGGGGATGATCCGGAGGGCGTTTTTCCTGTCATACTCGGACATGAAGGCGCCGGCGTAGTCGTTGAGGTTGGTGAAGGCGTCACCAGCGTCAAACCCGGTGACCACGTTATCCCTCTTTATACCGCAGAATGCGGAGAGTGCCTGTTCTGCAAATCAGGAAAAACCAACCTGTGTGTCGCCGTGCGGGCAACTCAAGGAAAAGGCGTAATGCCGGACGGCACAACTCGTTTTTCCTACAAAGGGCAGCCTATTTATCATTATATGGGATGCTCCACATTCAGCGAATACACAGTCGTAGCCGAAGTATCACTGGCAAAAATCAACCCGGAAGTAAATCATGAAGAGGTGTGCCTGCTGGGCTGCGGTGTCACTACCGGCATCGGTGCAGTGCATAATACCGCTAAAGTACAGTCCGGTGATTCTGTTGCCGTCTTTGGGCTCGGCGGCATTGGCCTTGCCGTGATCCAAGGCGCTCGTCAGGCAAAAGCTGGCAGGATCATTGCCATCGATACAAATCCGGCAAAGTTTGAGCTAGCTAAACAGTTCGGTGCAACCGACTGCCTGAATCCGAATGATTACGACAAACCTATTCAGCAGGTCATTATTGAGATGACGGAATGGGGAGTGGATCATACTTTCGAGTGTATTGGTAATGTCAATGTGATGCGTGCCGCGCTCGAAAGCGCACACCGTGGCTGGGGGCAATCAGTAATTATTGGGGTGGCTGGTGCAGGACAGGAAATATCAACCCGACCATTCCAACTAGTCACCGGTCGTTCGTGGCGAGGCACCGCTTTCGGTGGTGTTAAAGGCCGCAGTCAGTTGCCTAAAATGGTAGAAGAGGCAATGAAAGGTGAAATTGAGTTAAAGCCCTTTGTGACTCACACCTTGCCGCTCGAACGCATTAATGAAGCATTCGATCTGATGCATGAGGGCAAATCCATTCGCACAGTCATCCATTACTAAGCTGTTCTAAGGGAGTTAAAAACCATGCAGTAATAGGCAGTTTTTAACAAAACAGGAAACGATAACCCCAGGTTCACCGTGAGATAAGTGAACCTGTATGTTTTACAGAGAGGAAAAAGAATGGAGAGGATTGAGCGCCACGCTTGTTTTGGGGGATGGCAGGATATTTATCAGCATGAATCGGCCGTGCTTGGCTGTACCATGAATTTTGCAGTCTACCTTCCTCCTCAGGCTGAACATCAGAAATTACCGGTGCTGTATTGGCTCTCGGGCCTAACATGTAATGAACAGAATTTCATCACTAAAGCGGGAGCTCAACGCTATGCTGCCGAACAAGGTATTATCCTTGTCGCCCCAGATACTAGCCCTCGTGGTGAGAAAGTTGCAGATGATAGCGCTTATGATTTGGGTCAAGGAGCCGGTTTCTACCTCAACGCAACACAGGAACCTTGGGCGCCGCACTATCGCATGTATGATTATGTGGTGTCAGAGCTACCGGCACTGATCGAAACACACTTCCCAGTAACAGGCGCTCGGGCCATTAGTGGTCACTCTATGGGCGGTCATGGCGCACTGATGATCGCGCTACGCAATCCAGATCGTTACCACAGCGTATCGGCCTTTTCACCGATTGTTGCTCCTTCTCAAGTTCCTTGGGGAGAAAAAGCTTTTCGCGCTTATCTGGGCGAAGATCGTGAAACATGGAAAACCTATGACACAATCGAGCTGCTAACCAATAGCGCCAAATCATTGCATATGTTAATTGACATCGGGACCGATGACCCGTTTCTTGAAGAGCAATTACGCCCTGAGCTGTTGAAGGATGTATGCGAAAACACCGGGCATCCCTACACATTGAATCTGCGCACTGGTTATGATCATAGCTATTATTTCGTCGCCAGCTTTATCAGCGAGCATATCGCGTATCATGCCAAGGTATTGAAGGGAATTTGTTCTGATAATCAATAAATTAGATACGAGTTCAGACAAAAAGTCCCACACTAGAGGCATTAAGAAATTTTTTACCCTATTTACCTTAGGTCAATTCTGTAGAGCAGGCCGCTGGTTTGAAGTGAGTTCTCCAGCGGCATCCCATCAACCTCCTGCAACAACTTTATGAAGAATTACTTGAACAACTTAAAATGGCAGAAGAATTAGGAAACAGACTTTTCATCGGTGGCAAAATGGAAAATAAGATTCGTTATGAACAAACTGAATAATCGCCCACATCAGACATTGGAATACAAAACACCTAATGAATTATTTTTAAATCAAAAAATCATCTTATAATATTAGATAAAGTCATTTGCACTAATTATGCAAATGTACAGATTTTAATTAAGCATTAATAGATAAATTATGGTCATAAACTAATTAGATAATCGACTACGGAAAAATCAGGATGGGAAAATATCCAATGAATTATTAAATAAATACGAAATTATTTACTCACGATACGATGTAATTATTTCGCAATTACCATGATAAATAACCAAACATTATAAATTGAAATTACCACCAATTGAAACAATAAAGCTGTTATAATACAAAACAAATATTTCGTTGTATTATAAAGAAAAAATACGAACCAAATTAAATGTCTAACGAAAATAAATTATTTATTCTTCGTGATCATCAAGATAATTTTTATTTTCTCATAGAATACATATGATAATTATTTGTTATAGTGGCTTTAATGTGTTATTTATTTCACTCGTAAGATTTATTTTTATTTAACACATCTTAGACTACTTATATAGTTGGATAGCTAAGGAGACTGTAATGACATTGCAAGAAATTGGCAAGATGAGTCTTAAAAATTCAGGTGGATTTGTTGCCAGAATCCAATTTAGTTATATGGATGGAGATGGTGAAAAGCATTTAAGTCAGCAAGGTAATAATATTACTCTTGGATTAACAGATACTGTTGACCCTGGCGATCTTGGAGTTCCTGATGGCTCAATAGTTTTTATGCATGTATTCGTGGTATGGGGAAATGATAATGAAGCCCGTAAAGCTTTTTTATACAAAAAAGGAAGCCAAGCACTTGCCAGCTACAATATCAGTGGTACGACATTAAGCAATGATCTTGGTTTGATCGATGTCTCGTAATACATATATACCCTGCATTTTTAAACTGCCCCCTTATGTACGGATTGGTGTCCAACATTTGGGGGACAGTTCATGCTTATACTCTCTCACGCTCCGAACCTGAGAACACGTTTATCTGGCATTGCTCCTA
The DNA here is from genome assembly GCF_002968995.1 of Photorhabdus hindustanensis. NCBI lineage: Bacteria > Pseudomonadati > Pseudomonadota > Gammaproteobacteria > Enterobacterales > Morganellaceae > Photorhabdus > Photorhabdus hindustanensis. The sequence continues at coordinate 52,849 of NZ_PUWT01000002.1, read as the reverse complement.
ATGTTTCAGTCACCCTTCTACATGTACACCATCACACCAAAGGTGTGTTAGTTAGTAACAGAACTCTTTTTTGTGATTTCAGTTATAAAAATTCATTTGAAAAAAAATAGTACTGTTCATCTTCAGCGCAGTACTGTTACTTTAGTATCGTTGTATCTTTTTATAGAGCTCCAGTATTAAATCATTACCTATTATTCGGTTGTAAATATAGAGGTGAAGGCTTGAGCGATTTTGTATTCTCGAAAAATCATATGAATCCCTTTCAATCTCAGTTGGAGGAACTTGATTCAAAATTAGTTCCTATTGAGGGAAAGGTTCCTTCAGAGTTAAAAGGTACTTTCTTTAGAATTGGTCCCGGTCGCCTGCATAGAGGAGACGAATATTATAATCATCCATTTGATGGGGATGGGATGATATTTAAAGTAACGTTCAGTGATAATGGGATATTCTATAGAAACAGACATGTGTTAACAAAGGAATACTTAGAAGAGGAAGAAGCTCAAAGGTTACTTTATCGCTCCGTTGGAACCGTCCCCAGAAAACTAAAACTCAGGATGAGATTTTTTATTATTAAAAATCCGGCAAATACAAATATTGTGTATCACTCTCATAAACTTCTGGCGTTATGGGAAGGAGGAATGCCACATTTAATTAATCCGGTAACTCTTGAGACAATTTCAAAATATGACTTTTCTGGAAAGTTAAAAGCACGATTTTCTTTCCTTCCCAAACTTAACCTTCGTGAAGTACCATTTACAGCACATCCTAAAAAAATACCAAACGATGATAATTTATATGGATTTGGTGTGACATATGGTATTGGATCTAAGTTGACGCTATACAAAATAGACAGTGCCGGCGACATGACGGTTATACGCAACATTCCGCTTAAGAAAAGGTATTTAATTCATGATTTCATAGTGACAAAAAATTACTTTTTATTTTTTTTAGGTGGGCCGCATATAAATCTTAAGTTGAGGAATGTAATTGGCAATGAAAGCATCCTTGCATCCATGAATTCACGTGAAAGTGAAGATGGCCGGGTTCTTTTAGTTTCAAGAGAATGCCATGATGCGAAATTCTATGATGCAGTTCCTGGATTTATTTTTCATTTCGCAAATGGTTATGAAGATGCCGATGGGAATGTGATTTTCGACGCTTCATTTTGGAAGTCATTCCCAGTATTTACACAGAATATATTTAAAAATAATAGTTCAGAACTTTGTCGTTTTACTTTATGCACTGCATCCGGGAATGTTGATAAAGAAATTTTATTCAAGGGGAATACTGATTTCCCAGCCATAAACCCGACAGTCTGTGGTAGACAGCACAGATATGCCTGGTTCGTTTGTTGGGGGGATTCTGAAAGTGAAGGGAGATCAATAATTAAATTTGATTGTTTTGATAAGAGTGTATTAAGCCACAGTTTTGATAATGATTTGCCGGAAGAACCTGTTTTTGTAGCCAAACCGGGTTCTGTTAAAGAAGATGATGGTTGGCTTATTTTTAAGGTTTATGTCGAAAAATTGCACTGTACAGATGTCGTAGTTTTAAATGCTGATGATCTCTCAATGGCGTGCAGATTACGTTTGCCGCACCATATTCCTATGGGAATGCATCACTGCTGGATAAATGAAGTTATGCTATACCCTATGGATTTCAAGATGCATCGCGACGGCAAGGGAGCGAATCCCCGGGAGCATAGCAAACTATGTGACCGGGGTGAGCGAGTGCAGTCAACAAAGAAGCAACTTGAAAGATGACGGGTATATAAGCCTGAAGCCTATTGTAATATTAAGCTTATCACTGTTTTTCAAATGGCTTAGTGAAATTATTTACGTGATTCGGGAAATATTTATGAACGTCAGTACCGCACGAGCTATGAATTACGAAGAGACATTACTGGAGCTACAGAGTGCGCTACAACAGCACCTAGAACGGGTACTTCCTTCTGGAGCACCAGATGATAAAGTCTGCGCGGCCATGCGAGAAAGCACACTGGCGCCTGGAAAACGTATCCGCCCCCTCTTATTGCTACTCATAGTCCTAGATCTTGGAGAAAACCCCTGGAAGACTGACTTTCTACAGTTGGCATCTGCAATTGAAATAGTGCATGCAGCCTCATTAATTTTAGACGATCTTCCCTGTATGGATAATGCTGAGTATCGGCGCGGACGCCCGGCTATTCATCGGCAGTATGGTGAAAGTGTAGCGATCCTAGCGGCTGTAGCCTTGCTGAGCCGGGCTTTTGGCCTCATTGTAGAAACAAACCTTTCTGAACACGATAAATCCGCTGCTGTCGCCATACTTTCCCATGCAGTTGGTTTAAACGGTCTTGTCCAAGGACAGTTTCGCGATCTGAACAACACATTATGTGCTGGTAATTATCATGCCATTGCTACCACCAACGATTTAAAAACGGGTTTGCTTTTCGACACAACATTTCAGTTAGCGGCAATTGCTGTGAATGCGCCTGATATAACTCGCCAGGCATTGCGTCATGTATCACAACATCTGGGGCAGGCGTTTCAATTACTGGATGACTTGAGCGATGACCTGAATAATACAGGGAAAGATATGTATCAGGATAAGGAAAAATTAACAATGGTTACGCTACTTGGAAAATCTAAAGTGCATAAACACTTACGCAGGCACATCAGATACATTGATAAATATTTGGCGATAGTGTATCGCAGAAATTTAGCTTCACGATATTTTATACGACACTGGTTTGATAAAAATATTGCGATGTTTAATTAATTTCAACCTTGGCCCGAAAAAAATGAAAAAGATCGATCACACTCAGCGTAAGAATGAGCATCTGGATATTATATTCCGTCCTCCTCAAACTAAGCCCCAAGTAAGAACGGGGTTTGCTGAGTGGCGATTTCAGCATTGTGCTCTGCCAGAATTGGATCTAGACAGTATAGATCTTAAGTATTCCCTCTTTGGGAAAATTTTGCAGGCGCCACTGCTCATAAGCTCTATGACTGGAGGGGTTCATCGTGCTCATGCGATTAATCATCATCTTGCAGAGGCAGCTCAAGTATTGGGAATTTCAATGGGGGTCGGATCGCAACGTGTTGCTCTTGAAAATGAAGCAAACGATGGGCTTAGTCGCTCATTACGCCAGATAGCTCCTGATATTCTCCTTTTCGCTAATCTCGGGGCAGCCCAAATTCGTGGCGAACGCGGGTTTAATTATGCTCTGCGAGCAGTACAGATGATTGAAGCCGATGCTCTAATTATCCATCTGAATCCGCTACAGGAGGCGCTGCAACAGGGAGGAGACCGTAACTGGCGCCATATTCTATATGCTATTGAACAACTCGTAACAAAACTTGGGGTTCCTATAATTGTTAAAGAAGTAGGTTCAGGTTTATCGCTTCCTGTCGCACGCCAATTGGCAGAAGCTGGAGTCAGTATGCTGGATATAGCCGGGGCTGGGGGAACCAGTTGGGCAGCGGTTGAAGCGGAACGAGCATCCACACCGTATCACCGCGCATTAGCAATGGCATTTGTTGACTGGGGAATTCCGACCGCGACAGCACTGCGTGAAATACGCGAGGCACTGCCAAATATGCCACTGATCGCCTCTGGCGGTATCAGAAATGGTGTTGATGCTGCCAAAGCTTATTGCATGGGGGCACAATTGGTCGGCCAAGCCGCTGCCGTCATACATAGCGCAGCCCTCTCCACAGATGCAGTTATAGAACATTTCCAATTAATTATTGAGCAGATAAAAATCGCCTGCTTTTGCACAGGGAGCGCCGATATTGCCGCGCTGCGTACAGTTGTTTTACTACCAACATGAGTCCGTCTTTCCGCTATGACTGAATATCTTTAATCTCTTTCAACAAACACGAATTTCCGTGATGTATATGACTCTTAATAAGGTTAATAACTTTGTGATTGTCGGAGGATCAACAAAATGATGTACGACTGGGATCTGATTTTGGTGGGAGGAGGACTGGCCAACGGACTGATCGCAATGCGTTTCCAGCAGTGTAAACCACATCTGCGAGTGTTGCTTATTGAAAACACAGAAACAATAGGAGGCAATCACACGTGGTCATTTCATCAACATGATCTTACTGAGGCGGAACATGGGTGGATAGCACCGCTGATCACCTATCACTGGTCAGGTTACGACGTCATTTTTCCAGCATTTCAACGCACATTGCCACATTCATATTTCAGTATCACATCCCAACACTTTGCAAACATACTCCATGCGTATTTGGGCGAGCGTATACAGACTCGTGTATTGGTACAGGAGCTAACTCCACAGAAAGTCTACTTACAGGACGGCACATCTCTAAGCGCCTGCGCAGTCATTGATGGGAGAGGCTGGCGACCAGGACCATTTATGGGAAGTGGCGCCCAGGCATTTTTTGGTCAGGAATGGGAGCTGGAAGAGTCGCACTCTTTAACCCACCCGATTTTAATGGATACCAGTGTGGGGCAGGATACAGGTTATCGATTTATCTATGTCCTGCCATTCTCCTCAACTCGTCTGCTAATAGAGGACACCCATTACGTTGATCGGGGGCCGCCTGATAAGGTCTTGTCGCAAGCAACTATCGCAGAGTACGCGAAGAAGCATGGCTGGAAACTGGGTAAACTAATTCGAGAAGAGAGCGGTTGTCTTCCAATTACACTTACGGGAGATTTTACCTCTTTCTGGGCACAACTAGCAGGACAACCCACCTGTGGGTTGCGTGCAGCTTTGTTTCACCCCACAACAGGCTACTCTCTGCCACACGCCATTCGGTTGGCAGATCGTATTGTCGCTCTGCCGGAGCTTACCGATACCTCCTTATTCATTACCCTCAGGGATTACGCACGACAGCAGTGGCAACATCAGCGCTTTTTCCGTCTTCTAAATCGCATGCTCTTCCTGGCTGGGGATCCACAACAACGTTGGCAAATAATGCAACGTTTCTATCAACTTTCCCCAGATCTGATTGCACGTTTCTATGCGGAGCAACTTAATTCCGTCGATAAGGCCCGGATTCTCATAGGTAAACCACCAGTGCCGATAAAGGGCGCCCTAAAGGCAATGTTTAAACAACACAAGAAGCTTCAGGATTTTTATCATGATTAAAGCGCTGGTAATTGGTGCTGGTTTTGGTGGGCTGGCACTAGCAATAAGGCTCCAGTCTGCGGGGATTCCGACATGTATTTTGGAGCAACGGGATAAACCAGGTGGACGCGCTTATGTTTATAAGGAACAAGGGTTCACCTTTGATGCCGGCCCCACCGTAATCACCGCTCCCAATGTCATTGAAGAATTGTTTACACAGGCTGGTAAACGTATGGCTGATTACGTCGATTTACTTCCCGTACGCCCTTTTTATCGGCTCTGTTGGGAGTCGGGTAAGATGTTTGATTACGACAATGATCAGCAACATCTGGAAGCACAAATCCATACATTCAATCCAAGAGATGTTAACGGGTATCGACGCTTTCTGGACTATTCCCGGGAAGCCTTTAATGAAGGCTACCTGAAACTTGGAACGGCGCCCTTCCTCTCTTTTCGCGACATGTTGAGCGCGGCTCCACAGTTGATACGTCTACACGCATGGCGTAGTGTTTATAGTCAGGTGGCACGCTTTATCAAGGATGAAAGCCTGCGCCAGGCATTTTCATTTCACTCGCTACTGATAGGAGGCAACCCCTTTGCTGTATCTTCTCTCTATACTTTGATCCACGCGCTGGAACGAGAATGGGGAGTTTGGTTTCCGCGTGGAGGAACCAGCGCCTTGGTTGAGGCAATGGTGAAATTGTTTACTGACATTGGTGGCAAAATTGAGCTTAATGCAAAGGTAAAACGCTTCACCACCCATGCCAATCGGGTCACAGGTGTACAATTAACTGATGGACGAAATATGACATGTGACGTTGTGGCCTCAAATGCCGATGTTATTCATACCTATAAGCACCTGTTGGGTCATCATCCGGTCGGAATAGCCCGCGCCCGAACACTGGTGCGTAAACGAATGAGCAACTCACTGTTCGTGCTTTATTTCGGTCTGAACCATCACCACGCTCAATTAGCCCATCATACAGTTTGCTTTGGTCCACGCTATAAGGAACTCATCGAAGATATTTTTTACCATGACCGACTGGCGGAGGATTTTTCACTCTATCTCCATGCCCCCTCTGTTACTGATCCATCCCTTGCTCCCCGAGGATGCGCAAGTTACTACGTTCTGGCCCCTGTACCACACTTGGGGACAGCTAATTTAAACTGGGATATAGAGGGGCCACGCTTACGTGACCGTATTTTCGCGTATCTGGAAAAGCACTATATGCCCGGTCTGCTCAAGCAGTTAGTCGTTCATCGTATTTTTACCCCATTTGATTTTCGTGACCAACTAAATGCCCATCTAGGTTCGGCTTTCTCCTTTGAACCGTTGCTGACACAAAGCGCCTGGTTCCGACCACACAATCGGGACAGCCGCATTGATAATCTGTACCTCGTCGGCGCAGGCACGCATCCTGGAGCAGGTATTCCCGGCGTGATTGGATCAGCAAAAACCACAGCCACATTGATGTTAGAGGATATCGCTAGATGAATCCCGCGTTACTTAAACACGTTACTCAGATAATGGAGCAAGGCTCAAAAAGTTTTGCCAGTGTCACCCGACTTTTCGATACAGCAACACGACACAGCACAATGATGCTGTACGCCTGGTGCCGTCATTGTGATGATATAATAGACGGGCAAGAGCTGGGGAAACAAATAAGCAGTGTTGATAAGTATAGCACCCGCGAGAAACTTCAAATGCTGCAATACCTGACGAGGCAGGCTTATGACGGTTTGCCAATGACCGAACCTGCTTTTGCAGCCTTTCAGATAGTAGCTCTGAGTAATGAAATCCCTCAGCAACAAGCCTTCGAACATCTGGAAGGATTCGCAATGGATGTACTCTGTGAGCCTTACAGAACGTTGGATGATACTCTGAGATATTGCTACCATGTCGCGGGAGTGGTTGGGCTGATGATGGCAAGGGTTATGGGGATTCGCGAGGCGAGTGTGCTGGATAGGGCCTGCGATCTAGGAATTGCTTTTCAGTTAACTAACATTGCTCGGGATATTATTGAGGATGCGAAGGCTGGTCGTTGCTATCTTCCGCTAGAATGGCTTTACCAAGAAGGGCTAATGCCAGACACACTTATTTATACCGAAAACCGTCCTGCGCTAGCTCGGGTGGCATCCCGATTGATTGTAGAAGCGGAGTCTTATTATACCTCCGCTCTAACAGGACTTGTTGGTTTACCTTTGCGTTCAGCCTGGGTCATAGCTTCTGCTCATGGTATCTATCGTGAAATCGGCATTAAAGTGCAACAAGCAGGAGTACGGGCCTGGGAATGCAGACAAAGAACTAACCGTGGAGAGAAGGTTACCTTATTAATGGCTGGCGCAATGCAGGCGCTTATGTCTCGGGTGGCGATAACAACGCCTCGCGATCCCAAATTGTGGCAGCGGCCTCATTAAAAATTAACTCCACTTTGTGGTGTAGCACCCTGAATTTCATCACCTAAACAGAGATGTTAACTATGAATGTCAACAATAGGTTAAAAATGGGCCTACCGCACTTTGAGTGCAAGTGCCCAGCCAGAACCGTCTCCAGTGTCTGAACTCTTGTCGATAGCGTAGACGTCAACCTGTTGCAGAAGAACATATGTTTAGGTAAAACAAGAGTGGCTGGCGCAAAGTAGGTTATTTCCCCGCAACCAGCCTTTTCCTGACATGCTACACTCCCCTCCCTCTTTCGAAGTGCACCCATTACTGGATAAGCATTAGTCAGGCTCGCAATAGGCACTCCAATAGCCTATGATTATCACGATGATACGAGATAAGCATTTATTTTAAAAAGGAAAATTTCGCGCTCTAGAACGGAATGTCATCATCAAAATCCATTGGCGGCTCATTGCTTTGTGGAGCAGAAGATTGAGCCGGACGCGAAGGAGCGCCGCCACCGCTGAACTGCTGAGATTGCTGTGGTTGTGGCTGTTGTGGTTGCCCCCAACCACCGCCTTGTGGCTGGCTATCCTGGAAATTACCACCACCAGCACGGCCGCCCAGCATTTGCATGGTACCGCCCATGTTTACCACTACTTCTGTGGTGTAACGCTCTTGACCGTTCTGATCCTGCCATTTGCGGGTTTGCAGAGAACCTTCAATATAAACCTGTGAACCTTTACGCAGGTATTCACCCGCCACTTCCGCCAGTTTGCCAAATAAAACAACCCGGTGCCATTCAGTCTTCTCTTTCATCTCGCCGGTCTGTTTATCGCGCCAGCTTTCAGAAGTCGCCAGAGTAATGTTAGTCACTGCACCGCCGTTTGGCATATAGCGGACTTCCGGGTCTTGCCCCAGGTTACCGATTAAAATAACTTTGTTTATGCCTCTGCTGGCCATTGGGAATACTCCTGATGAAATGAATTTCTACAATTATTAAGCAACACAGTTTAACATGCGATACTAAAAATGAAACGCAGCCGCTTTAGAACGAACTTTGCGAAGCTCACCGTAATTTAATTCCGTACTTATTACATTATTTCACTTAAATACTGTATATCTAATCAGTCAACTCTGTGTAATAATAACTCACTTATTATTATTTATGCACGTATAAATAACCCGGGAAATGGTTCATGGATAACATCGAAGTTCGGGGCGCACGTACCCACAATCTCAAAAATATCAATCTGATAATCCCCCGAGACAAGCTGATCGTTATCACAGGTTTGTCCGGCTCAGGTAAGTCTTCTCTGGCATTTGATACGCTTTACGCCGAGGGTCAACGTCGTTATGTGGAATCGCTTTCAGCTTATGCGCGCCAGTTTCTGTCACTGATGGAGAAACCTGATGTTGACCATATTGAAGGGTTATCCCCGGCCATTTCCATTGAGCAGAAATCTACTTCCCATAACCCACGTTCAACTGTGGGGACAATTACCGAAATTCATGATTATCTGCGTTTGCTGTTTGCCCGTGTAGGTGAACCACGTTGCCCAGATCACGATATTCCATTGACGGCACAGACTGTTAGTCAGATGGTAGATAATGTGCTAACTCTGCCAGAAGGTCATCGCCTGATGTTACTGGCGCCGATCGTGAAAGAGCGAAAAGGCGAACACACTAAGTTACTAGATAATCTGGCAGCACAAGGTTATATCCGCGCCCGTATTGACGGTGAAGTCTGTGATCTATCCGATCCGCCAAAGCTAGAATTACAGAAAAAACATACTATTGAAGTAGTCATTGATCGCTTTAAAGTTCGTGCCGATCTGGCACAACGCCTGGCTGAATCTTTTGAAACAGCGCTGGAACTTTCAGGTGGTACCGCTATTGTTGCCAATATCGATGATAATACAGCCGAGGAGCTGATTTTCTCTGCTAACTTTGCGTGTCCTGCATGTGGCTATAGCATGAGTGAGCTGGAACCTCGCCTATTCTCTTTTAACAACCCAGCCGGGGCTTGCCCGACTTGTGATGGTTTAGGCATTCAGCAATTTTTTGATCCCGATAGAGTCATTCAGAATGGTGATATCTCCCTAGCCGGTGGTGCAATTCGTGGCTGGGATCGCCGTAATTTTTACTATTTCCAGATGCTACGTTCATTGGCAGAACATTATAAATTCGATATCGAAGCACCCTTCAATTCCCTCAGCGCCAATATTCAGAAAGTGGTGTTGTACGGTTCCGGTAAACAATCCATCGAATTTAAATACACCAATGACCGTGGCGATACCACAGTGCGTAACCATCCGTTCGAAGGTGTGCTGCATAATATGGAACGCCGCTATAAAGAGACGGAATCCACCGCTGTTCGGGAAGAACTGGCGAAATATATTAGTAATCGCTCGTGTATTTCCTGCCACGGAACCCGCTTACGTAAAGAAGCCCGTTACGTATTTATTGAGAATACCACCCTGCCGGAGATCTCAGATTTCAGTATCGGCCATGCGATGGATTTTTTTCAAAACATTAAACTCAGTGGTCAACGTGCGCAAATTGCTGAAAAAGTACTGAAAGAGATCCGCGACCGTCTGAAATTCTTGGTTAATGTTGGTCTGAATTATCTGACTCTCTCTCGTTCTGCCGAAACTCTGTCCGGTGGCGAAGCTCAACGTATCCGCCTTGCCAGCCAGATTGGCGCCGGTTTAGTGGGAGTGATGTATGTACTTGATGAACCTTCTATCGGGTTACATCAGCGGGATAATGAACGCTTGCTGGAAACGCTAATCCACTTACGCAATCTGGGAAATACCGTGATTGTGGTTGAACACGATGAGGATGCCATCCGGGCTGCCGACCATATCATTGATATCGGTCCCGGTGCCGGCGTGCACGGTGGTGAAATCGTCGCGGAGGGCACAGTTAAAGATATTATGGTGAGCAAAGATTCACTAACAGGTCAATTCCTGAGTGGAAAGCGTGAAATTGCCATCCCAGAAAAGCGTATCCCGGCTGATCCGAAAAAGGTGCTGAAACTGCTCGGAGCGAAAGGTAATAACCTGAAAAATGTGACGTTCAATCTGCCAGTTGGGTTATTTACTTGTATTACCGGGGTTTCTGGTTCCGGTAAATCAACGCTAATTAATGATACTCTGTTCCCCATCGCCCAACGCCAGTTAAATGGCGCGACCAATATCACTCCTGCCCCTTATATCGATATTCAAGGGCTAGAGCATTTCGATAAAGTGATTGATATTGACCAGAGTCCGATTGGCCGAACTCCCCGCTCTAACCCGGCAACTTATACCGGCGTATTCACACCAGTCCGTGAATTGTTCGCTGGCGTACCTGAATCACGCGCCCGTGGTTACACACCTGGACGATTCAGTTTTAACGTTAAAGGTGGGCGCTGTGAAGCTTGCCAAGGTGATGGCGTTATTAAGGTAGAAATGCACTTCTTGCCTGATATTTATGTCCCTTGTGATCAATGCAAAGGTAAGCGTTATAACCGTGAAACACTGGAAGTAAAATATAAGGGCAAAAATATCAATGAAGTATTGAATATGACGATCGAAGAAGCTCGTGAATTCTTTGATGCAGTTCCTGCCCTAGCCCGTAAACTGCAAACCCTCATGGACGTTGGCCTTTCTTACATCCGTCTGGGTCAATCAGCAACAACGCTATCAGGTGGTGAAGCGCAGCGAGTAAAGCTGGCGCGTGAGCTATCCAAGCGCGGAACCGGGCAGACGTTATATATTCTTGATGAGCCAACAACAGGTTTGCATTTTGCTGATATTCAGCAACTATTAGCGGTTCTGCATCAGTTACGCGATCAAGGGAATACCATTGTGGTTATTGAACATAACCTTGATGTAATTAAAACCGCTGACTGGATCGTGGATCTTGGCCCGGAAGGAGGTAGCGGCGGCGGCGAGATTCTGATTTCGGGTACACCAGAAGAGGTCGCCAAATGTGAGAAATCACATACTGCACGTTTCCTGAAACCTATATTGAAGAAAGAAGCATAATCGGCAAACAGGGGCGATTTAAGCCCCTTTTTCCTGTGTTCAGTTTCCTGTTCTCTGTTTTCTGTAACAACTGTTTTCCCAGTAACAACAGGCAATTTTCGCTGCCAGTTCAGCGTTATTAAGTACCAACTGAATATTAGCAGACAAGCTATCACCCCCAGTTAACTCAGCCACTCTGGATAACAAAAACGGCGTACACGCCTTTCCATTTACTCTCTGTTCTATGGATTCGTGCACCGCCTGTTCGATAGCAGCATTGATCTCCGCTTCCGGCATAGCGTATGGCTCAGGGATAGGATTGGCAATCACCAAACCTCCCTGTAATCCAGTATCCCATTTTACTGCCATCGCCTGAGCTATCTGTTCTGGGGAGTCCAGACGAATATTGACGGGAAATGGGCTGGTACGACAGAAAAACGCCGGTAAAGAGTGAGTCTGATAGCCAATTAATGGTACGCCATGAGTTTCAAGATATTCTGTTGTCAGGCCAAGATCCAGAATAGATTTAGCGCCAGCACAGACTACTGCGACACTGGTTTTCGCTAATTCCTGTAAATCCGCCGAAATATCAAAAGTCTGTTCCGCTCCCCGGTGCACACCGCCAATACCGCCGGTAGCGAAGATTCTAATCCCGGCCATTGCCGCGATAATCATGGTAGAAGCAACCGTCGTCGCGCCATTTCTTCCAGCCGCGATAACAAAAGGTAAATCACGACGACTGACTTTAGTTATCTTGTCACCTTCTCTACCCAAAAATTCGATCTCTTCATGAGATAGTCCTGCTTTCATCATCCCATTGATAACAGCAATTGTTGCAGGAATAGCGCCATTTTCCCTGATTTTCTGCTCAACTTGTAGCGCAGTCTTTACATTTTGCGGGTAAGGCATTCCATGAGCAATAATGGTAGATTCCAACGCCACAACCGGTCGGTTATTCTCTAAAGCCTCTGTAACTTCCGGGGAAATATCCAAATATTTATTGCTAATAGCATGATTTTTCATGATTATAATTCCAGCAGTTTTTGGACACTGCCATTTGACAGATTTGGATTATTGGTAAATTCGCAAGAGAGCGTGAGCGCGGAGCACCCTTGAGCAAAGCGAACACTTTCCGCCAGCGTCATATTTTCTAGCCAGCAGTTCACTAATCCGGCCACCATGGCATCTCCGGCACCTGTTACATTGACAATCTTGATACTGATGGGAAGTGACCAGCCTGCCACACCATCGCTTTCGCTAAAGTAGACCCCCTCTACGCCCATGCTGAGTACCAACCGTTGCACACCTTGATCGTGAAACCACCGCGCCACTGCCGGAACATCGGTAGGTTGGGTGATTTTCATTCCACTCAGTGCTTCCGCCTCCAGACAATTAGGTTTTAAGGTGTGGATATAGGAAAGCCAGTTTTTAATCTTAGGCGCTTTAAATGCGGATACTGTATCCACAAATATCGGCACCGTTCCGGCGTTAGTCAACAACCAAACCAAAGCTTCTTCAGATAAATTGCAATCAATAACCAGTACACCGGCATGCCGAATAAGATCATAATGATTCGTTAGCAACGATGGCGTCAATTTTTCCAAAATATGCATATCATTGATGGCAACCAACATCTCACCACCGTCATCTAATAAGGAGACATATGTCGAAGTATTTTCACCATAAAGTTTATAGCAGTAGTCAACATTAACCCCTGCGCATCTGGCCTGATCCAGTAAAGTGCTACCATAGAAATCATCGCCAACAACAGAAATCAGATGACACTCCTTACCTAATAATGCGATATTTTGGGCAATATTTCTTCCTACACCACCCGGGGTACATTTTATTTTTCCTGGGTTAGAATCTTGATAAATGAGTTTATCCGATGCATAACCGCAAACATCCATATTAATAGAACCAACCGTTACTACATAATTATGATCAGATAAAATATAACCTTTCCCTTTTATATATCCCTTATTCATTAAATTCATAATATGGCCAGCAACACCAGAGCGACTTATACCTAAAATATCGGCAATTTCCTGCTGTGGGATCAACGGATCTCGTCTCAGAAGTTGTAATATTTGTTTTTCCCGATTCGTCATTTTTGGACACTTGTTTGTTCTTAAACACGCGTTTGTTTTATGTGTTAAAGGAAAAATAGTAAAGTGGGATTTTTCACTTTACAACGAAGTTGGGAGAATGATCGTAAGAGTATATGACTGGATTATCAGCCCTATTTTATGTGATAACCATCAAGTTAAATCCTGCTAAACAATCCTTTTCGCTGCATATTAATAATCAACCGGTGTTTTATGCTAGAAATAAATTCAATAAAACAAAGCATTAAGTAAATCCTTGTCGAAAGCTGACAAATGTTTGGATATACCTTGAAATGGTGAAAATTACTTTTCACCATCTGAAACATGTTTCATGAAAAATTGATCTGTTTCACATTAAAAAACATACTTCATAGCCGAAAATATCCACGAATAAATTATATACGCTGCAATTAGAATAATTTTCACATTAGATTCCATCATATAAAGAACAAATATAAATATTTATAACGCTATTATTCTTATAAACAAAAATGTTTATATTTATTTTCAAGTTAAACAAACAGGAGGAGGCAGTCAAGCAAAGCGAGTTTCGCCGGTGGCTTAAAGCTCAAGGAGCAGAATTTAAAGATGGGACTAACCACTTGAAAGTTTTCTTGAACGGTAAGCAAACCACGATGCCAAGGCACCCTAGTAAAGAAATTCCAGAAAACCGCTGAGGAAACTAATATTAAAACAGCCAGGCATCAAATGACAGACCGGCCCCAAGGGGCTGGTTACTCGCATAAATTCACTGAGTAAAAATATGCGATATCCAGTAAAATTCGAACATGACGAAACAGGCTGGGCTGTGATGTTCCCAGATATCCCAGAAGCCTTAACAGGCGGAGATACCAGAGAAGAAGCGTTAGCTATGGCGCGGGATGCTCTGGTTACTGCGTTCGATTTCTACTTTGAAGACCGGCGCGAAATACCAACACCATCGACTAAAGGTGAAGCTTTTGTCGAAGTACCAGCCAGTATAGCGGCTAAGGTTTTACTGTTGAATACGATGCTTCAAACAAGAACAAGCAACGCAGAACTTGCACGGTTATTGGGAATTCGACCGCAAGAAATTCAACGTATAGTGTCATTAGGTCACAGCACTAAAATTGACACTATCGCGAATGCGTTAAACGCCTTGGGCAAACATCTGGAACTTGTTGCCATTTAAATATTACCATCAAATAATCTTAAACCTTGCCCAGCAAGGTTTAAATAACTAAATTTAAATTACAGCTTCATTACCATTTATTTGATACCAATATTTATCTACTTCAATTTTGTTATTAAAGTATGACTCAAAGATTGGCACACACTATTTTTTACATCGAACCTACTACTATTATTAATATTATTTTCAATAGGAAATTCTAATTTTTCTATTACTTAACTATCTTTACCCAAATCTCTAGAACACCCTCACCGATAAATTCTTCCGTTTTTCTATTAAATTATATATTGTTTAACTTTAACCCCATAATTCACCTCATAAAAATTTTTTAATGTTACGACCTGATCAGCCACTGCTAATTACTCACCACATTAAATTAATATTAAGAAGGAAAATAAGCGCACCATAAATAGCGCGCTTCAAGGAGGTGTTTACTGCTATTTTACAAAACTGTCGATCATTATCATCGATAGCAGATTATTTACATCAGAATTTACTACTTATTTACCGCCGCAAATGTCTCAGCAACACGTGCAACATTACGGTGATTAACACCCGGTATACAGACTCGGCCATTACCGACCAGATAAACAGCAAATTCTTTGCGTAAGTGATCCACCTGTTGCTGGCTAAAACCGGTATAGCTGAACATCCCGCGCTGTTTCAGAAAATAATCAAAATTTTTCTCTGGTAGTGCGGTTTTCAAAGCATCCACCAGCACCGTACGCATTTCCAAAATACGTAAGCGCATATGTTCAACTTCTGTCAACCATTGTGCCTTCAAAGCAGGATCAGTCAGTACTTTCGCCACAACCTGTGCACCAAAATTCGGTGGGCTAGAGTAGACGCGGCGCACACCCGCTTTCAATTGCCCTAATACCCGCTCTTTGGTCTGTTCATCATCGCAAATGACAGACAAGCCACCCACGCGCTCACCATACATAGAAAATATCTTGGAGAAAGAGTTGCTCACCAGACAAGGCAAACCAGCGTTCGCCATTGCACGAATGGCATAAGCATCTTTTTCCATACCACCCGCAAGTCCCTGATAAGCAATATCAAGGAATGGCAGTAATTCTCTCTCTTTAACAATCTGAACAACTTGATCCCATTGATCATCGGTCAGATCCGATCCGGTTGGGTTATGGCAACAAGGGTGCATCACAATAATGCTTTGTGCCGGCAATTTCCTGAATGTTTCCAGCATTTCATCGAATTTTACCCCTTTAGTCTGTGTATCAAAATAAGGGTAATAGTTCACCTTAATACCAGCCCCCCCAAAAATAGCCGCGTGGTTTTCCCAAGTTGGATCACTGCACCACACTTCTGAATCAGGGAAATAGCGATGCAAAAAATCAGCTCCAATTTTAAGAGCGCCAGAACCGCCTAATGATTGAATCGTTGCCACTATCCGTTGTTTCAACACCGGATGATCTTTACCAAATAACAATTCCTGAACCGCAAGACGATAGGATTCCAATCCCTCCATTGGCAGATAAAGAGAAGCAGTCTGTGACAACGCTCTAAGTTGTTCTTCTGCGGTAGCCACCGCCTGTAATTGCGGAGTCACACCCTGCTCATCGTAATACAGCCCGATGCTCAGATTAACTTTTTCCGCACGAGGATCTTTTTGAAATTCTTCAGCTAGCGAAAGAATCGGATCACCAGCATAAGCATCAACATTCTGGAACATCAGGCTCTACTCCTTATCAGTCAGTTATTTAATAAACCATATAACCTACAACATTATTCGTCCAGATATTCCATCACCACTCTGGAAGTGAGTTTAGTCACCAGCTCGTAAGTAATGATACCGGTGCGTTCAGCAATCCGTTCCACCGGCAGTACATCTCCCCAGAGCACCACTTCATCACCCACTTTATCTGTCGCATCAGGCCCCAAATCAACCGAGATCATATCCATCGAAACTCGGCCAGCAATCGGCACTTCACGGCCATTAATATATATTGGCGTTCCCGAAGGCGCACTGCGCGGATAACCATCACCATAACCGATAGCCACAACGCCAAGACAAGTATCACGTTCACTGACCCAAGTCCCACCATAGCCAACCGATTCGCCAGCTTTATGCTTACGAACAGCAATTAAGCTCGACTTTAAGGTCATCGCGGGGATCAGGTTAAAATCCACGGCCGTTTTATCTGACAATGGCGATACACCATACATCATCAACCCAGGACGCACCCAGTCTTGATGGACTTCCGGCCACAACAGGATACCTCCCGATGCATCAATAGATTTTTCTCCCGGTTTGTCCGCACAGAAAGCCTGAAAACAAGCTATCTGCTGGCTAGTTGTATCTACCGTTGGCTCATCAGCCCTGCCGAAATGGCTGACAATATTGACGGGCTGCTGTACATTTTTACAACGACTTAGCCGTTGATAAAATTCTTCGGCATCTTCCGGCCGCACACCTAAGCGATGCATCCCGCTATCCAGTTTCATCCATACTTTTACCGGATGAGATAACTTAGCCTGCTCCAGTGCTTCCAACTGTTCAATGCTGTGAACCACAGTTTCAATATAGTTAGCAACCAATACTGGCAGGTCAGCCGCATCAAAGCATCCTTCCAGTAACAGAATCGGTTTGACGATACCACCATGACGCAATGTCAATGCTTCACCAATTCGCGCTACACCGAAACAATCGGCATCGTCCAGCGTATGTGCTGTCTCCAGTAAACCGTGGCCATAAGCGTTTGCTTTCACAACTGCAATCAGATTGCTTTTAGGAGCAAGCTCCCTTACCCGTTGCAAGTTATGTCGCAGAGCGCGGCGGTCAATAATTGCGGTTGCCGCTTTCATTCTATTCCTTAAATTTATTAATTCTTTGGTGGTTAATACTTATTCGTCGTCATAACTTGGTCCGGCATAGTTATCAAACCGCGACCATTGACCATTAAACGTTAGGCGAACTGTACCGATTGGGCCGTTACGCTGCTTACCAAGAATGATTTCAGCCACACCTTTCATGTCGCTATTCTCATGGTAAACCTCGTCACGATAGATAAACATAATGAGGTCGGCATCCTGCTCAATAGAGCCGGATTCACGTAAATCAGAGTTAACCGGGCGCTTATCTGCCCGCTGTTCAAGGCTACGGTTGAGCTGAGAAAGTGCAACCACCGGCACTTGAAGCTCTTTAGCCAAGGCTTTTAGTGAACGGGAAATCTCCGCAATTTCCAAAGTACGATTATCGGATAAAGCCGGAACCCGCATTAATTGCAGATAGTCGATCATGATCAGACTTAATCCACCATTTTCGCGGAAGACGCGCCGAGCCCGGGAACGGACTTCGGTAGGCGTCAGGCCAGACGAATCATCAATATACATATTGCGTTTTTCCAGCAATATGCCCATCGTACTGGAGATCCGCGCCCAATCTTCATCATCAAGCTGACCGGTACGGATACGGGTTTGATCCACCCGTGAAAGGGACGCCAGCATACGCATCATGATCTGGTTGCCGGGCATCTCAAGACTAAAGATCAACACAGGCTTATCCTGCATCATGGCTGCGTTTTCACACAGGTTCATGGCGAAAGTGGTTTTACCCATAGAAGGACGCGCAGCCACAATGATCAAGTCTGATTTTTGTAAGCCTGCGGTTTTCTTATCCAGATCCTGATAACCAGTTGAAACACCGGTTACACCATCGTGAGGGCGTTGATAGAGCTGCTCGATACGCTCGACGGTTTCTTCAAGGATCTGTTCTATTCCTTTCGGCCCTTCATCTTTACTGGCACGATTTTCAGCGATCTGGAACACCCGTGATTCGGCCAGATCCAATAATTCTTCGCTACTCCTGCCTTGAGGATCATAACCCGCATCTGCAATTTCATTTGCAACAGCGATCATCTCGCGGACAACAGCACGTTCGCGGACAATATCCGCATAAGCATTAATGTTCGCTGCACTTGGCGTATTTTTAGATAATTCAGCCAGATAAGCAAAACCCCCTACATTATTCAGCTCCCCGCTCTGTTCAAGGGATTCCGATAATGTAATCAGGTCGATAGGATTGCCCATCTCCAGCAACCGCTGCATTTCAGCAAAAATGCGCCGATGTGGACGGCTGAAAAAATCATTGCTAGTAACACGTTCGGAAACATTATCCCACCGTTCGTTATCTAGCATTAAGCCACCTAACACAGACTGCTCTGCTTCCAAAGAGTGTGGCGGAAGTTTCAGCCCTTCCATTTGGCGATCTTTTGGTTCAGCCATTTTGTTGTGAGTTGATTTTTTTCCCGCCATGAATCCCGCAATAATCCACTGATAAATTTACAACAGCACAGAGTATACGCTATGAAGTGCCTTGAGTAATTACATATAGTTTGTAATTATTTCTGGCACATTAAAGCCTGTTTACAATGAGTTCAACTACTACGTGCACACACATTCCCCCTTATATTGATGAGGTTGAGTCATGGCAAAACATATCGAATTTTCCTCTATTGGCGGCCCCGAGGTCCTGCAATATTGTGAATTTACCCCCAAAGCTCCTGCTGACGATGAAGTACAAGTAGAAAATAGAGCGATTGGAATCAATTACATCGACACTTATATTCGTAGCGGGCTATACCCGCCGGCACAACTACCAAGCGGCTTGGGCACTGAGGCCGCAGGCGTAGTGACCAAAGTGGGTTCTGCTGTCACTACCATAAAAGTGGGTGACCGTGTAGTTTACGCGCAATCAACTTTAGGCGCTTACAGTGAGGTGCATAATGTCGTGGAAAACAAAGTCGCTGTTCTGCCGGATACCATCTCCTTCGAACAAGCTGCGGCTTCTTTTCTAAAAGGGCTGACAGTCTACTATCTTCTACGCCGTACCTACAAAATCCAGCTAGGCGAACCCTTTTTGTTTCATGCCGCCGCTGGTGGCGTTGGGCTAATTGCCTGCCAATGGGCAAAAGCTTTGGGTGCGAAACTGATTGGAACAGTCGGCTCTGAAGAAAAAGTACAACGCGCTAAAGAGGCCGGCGCATGGCAAGTTATTAACTATAACCGTGAAAATATTGTCGAACGAATTTATGAAATCACCAACGGTGAAAAAGTCGGTGTAGTTTATGATTCTGTTGGTAAATCGACCTGGCTGAACTCGCTGGATTGTCTGAAACGCCACGGATTAATGGTTAGCTTTGGCAATGCATCCGGACCAGTTACCGGTGTCGATTTAGGGATTTTAAATCAAAAAGGCTCACTGTTTGTTACCCGCCCTTCTATCGCTGGCTATATTTCAACGCGCGAAGAGTTGGATGAGGCGAGCAAAGAATTATTTGATCTGATTGCCAGCGGAAAAATTAATGTGAATGTACCAGAAAATCAGAAATTCCCGCTAAGTGAAGCGACAAGGGCACATCAGATTCTGGAAAGCCGGGCAACGCAAGGATCAAGTTTACTGATCCCTTAACAGTAAGATAAGCGGGTTATTAACCAAACCAACAAGTCTAATACCTCATTCATGCCGCTATTGCCTGCACTAATAACCTTAGACCGGAGGGCAATGCTGGCTGAATATATGAAAGATAAAACAATACCCCTCCTGGTAGGGGTATCACACCTCAGGCAGATAAATAACGATAAGATTGAGGCGCTGTTATCCCTTGACCAAACACATTTAAAGGCAGAGGTTTATCGTATTTTTTAACATTACCAATACCGATTGCGACAGCCTTCTCCCTTCCTTCAAAATAACTATCAAAAAAATCCTTTGTTGTACCTGCAAATTGATGAGTCATTTCCCATACAACGGAAGGAGCGCCAGAAATAATATCTTCAATTTCAAACTCGCCAACAACCATACCTATCGGCATAGTTGCATATATAACAACGGATTGAACCTGATTATTTTTAAAGGCAACTTTCCTAAATTCAAATTTCTTTGAACCATCAAGTATTCTATCAACATACTCTGGTTTAATTGATAATAAAACTTTCATTGGCTTCGCTCAGTTTGATAATATTATTAAATTGATCATCAGTCAATCTCATGATTCCCCAATAATCACTTTTATTTAAACCGACTTCGTTAATGAGTCTATCACGAATAATCCTTTTAGGTAAAGCCACATTATAAGTAAATCTTACTATGTATGGATACTGCCGTCTTCTATATATTTCAGTTAATTCATTTACATTAAAGACACTAAATTTACTACAATAATCAATATAGCTTTCTAGCGTTGGGAACTCATTAATAACCCTGACTTCTTCAACAACGCAAAGTGAACTAATCACAGATCTATATCGTGCTGGCCCTTGTTTATCGGCCGTTCTATATATAACAATAATATCCCCTCTCTTCATATGAAGGACATCTTTCATTGCACATATACTCAAGATACTTCAAAGTGCATGTTTGAAAAACAATTATATTGTTGAATTTAAATATTTTTATGTCTGACGGCTCAAGCATCTTGAAGTTCATTCGGTATATATATATTTTATGAATACTATTAGTATGTGAAACATCCCGAACAATATCAGGTGACTCAGTGAAAAGCCGCGAGTCAGGGAAAAGGCGTGTATGAAATTCTGGATATATTGATAATAAATATTTATTTTTTCTTTATTAACTATCAACGGATAGTCAAGAAGAATATCACCATTTGTCAATGTTAAGTCTCTAACATATACAAACTCTATACCATTATCTGTACGTTTTTCGCCATGCTTATAGAAACCATATTTTTCAAATAAGCGAATAAGGTAATCATGTTTTTCAAAAACAGTCACATAGATATTATCAACTTCCATCACTATTGCTGTATCGAATACTTTCTTTATAAAACGCTGTCCACGCAATGTCCCTTTTGATTCAAATTTAAATGTACCTATTTTAAGATGAGTATTACCAGGTAAAGGAGGATCAACATCTGAAACATTATTCTCAAGTTTTAAATAAAGAAACCCTTCTATTTTACCAGTAGTATCATACAATACATAAGCTGATTCATTATTTCTAGCTTTCTTATTTAACCAATCTGGAAATTCAATATAACTTTCTTTTAATGAGTCGAAAAAAACGTCATTATGTTTGAAATAGCTGAATTTTTCATATCTTAAACTATCCATAAACATCTAGCCTCCACAAGGGTAATTTTTCGTTCTGGTGTAACAGCCTAGTGGTTTTACCAACACCAGTGCTCTTATGTTTGTATTCTAATGTTATCCAAACATAAAAATTTCATCTTGAATAACGTCTCTTCTTTACAAGCTATCATTAGTTACTTACCTTACTATGAGATATTTATTTAGTATCCATTAAGCAATCAATAACTTCTGGGTATCTTAGTCCTTGTCTACCGTTAATAATCATAATATATCATTATCAAAAAAATAGGAATGCCTAATATTAATACATTTCGTGCTGAATAATACCTAACAAACCAGTTGCTATGTACTTACTATCAGCAAGAGTCACGTAAACTGGGATATTATTACCCGGAACAGTTTTCCAGATTTCAATATGACAAAATTAATTTATTCGAACAGCATCACAATATTTCGCAAAGATATATGGATATCTATTTTTGTCCGATAATGAAAAACTAACTCGAAAAAACAGATTAAAGCACAGTAAAAAATCACGCAATATCCATAAATATTTTAGTGCTCAATTCTCATATATGACTGTGCCTTTAACAGTAAAATGAGCGGATATTACATCCGCTCAGTCACCATAGCTAACGCCTGTTCCACGACAGAAACATCCGCGCCCGGTTTATGTGCATTTTCACTAAGATGACGACGCCATTGACGTGCCCCCGGAATCCCCTGGAAAATACCTAAAATATGGCGGGTAATATGCCCCAGATATGTTCCTTTTGATAGCTCTTGCTCTATATAAGGATAAAGTGCTTTAACCACCGCAACAGTATCAACTACTGGCATTGAAGCATCAAATAATTCATGATCAACCTGTGCCAGAATAGACGGGTTCTGATAAGCCTCACGCCCAATCATAATTCCATCCACATGTTGTAGATGCTGTTTCGCTTCTTCCAACGATTTAATACCACCATTAATAGCAATCGTTAATTGAGGGAAATCCTTTTTCAATTGATAAACTCGTGGGTAATCCAGCGGGGGAATCTCACGGTTCTCCTTTGGGCTTAAACCAGAAAGCCAAGCTTTACGGGCATGGATGGTAAATATATTGCAACCACTGCGTTGCACAACAACATCAATAAAATCACATAGAAATTGGTAACTGTCCTGTTCATCAATACCGATACGGGTTTTAACTGTCACCGGCACATTTACCACATCCTGCATGGCTTTCACGCAATCAGCGACCAGTTCAGCTTCCCCCATTAGGCACGCACCAAAACGGCCATTTTGCACCCGGTCAGAAGGACAACCGACGTTTAGGTTAATTTCATCATAGCCACGTTCCTGTGCAATCTTCGCACAATGCGCCAACGCCTGCGGATCACTGCCACCCAGTTGTAGTGCTATCGGATGTTCTTCTTCGCTGTATGCCAGATAATCGCCTTTACCATGAATAATCGCCCCAGTTGTCACCATTTCTGTATATAACAGCGTTTGCTGACTTAATAAACGATGGAAATAACGGCAATGGCGATCTGTCCAGTCCAACATAGGAGCTACGGAGAAACGGTTAGGACTATATTTGACTGTTTCTCTATCTTTCTCGCTGAATTTAAACGTTTTTTCAATTTCTTTACTTTGGTGCATTGCTATACTTTTTTAGATTATTTTGGCATTCTCAGTACCCCATAAATAAGGGAATATACTGCGGAGAATGATATTAAATTACGGCCTACTATAGCATAGTGAAACGTCCCCGTACTGATGACACTATTAGGTATCGTTGACAATTGACGTTAAGAAGTATCGCAGGTGATTTAATGTAGAGCCGTACAATTTGCTATCAGGAATATTTTGGGGAAACGCAGAGTACGTTGACTTTAGCGTAATTATTTCAGCTAAAGGGATAAACGGGACCAAAGCCCCATTCCTTTTACTGATATTGAACGTTGAAGTTAATAACCGCGCCACACGCTGCCGCATAACGTTCCAAAGTCTTCATACTTGCGCCAAGAGGATTTTTTTCAAGCCTATTAATACCTGATGGTTTGATACCGATTTTCTCTGCCAGCTCAGTCTTTGACATTCCAGAACGTTCACGCATCTCAAACAATATCTGTATCAGCTCTAATTCCTTGTCGGCTTCCTTATACGCAGCGATAGACTCCGCGTCATTCAACATCAACTCCTTCAATTCGTCCAGTGATACTGGTTTCATTTGAACTCCTTAAGCCTCGCATGGGCTGTCTTGATGGCTGCTGCCGGGGTTTTGTCGGTCTTCTTCACGAATGCATGTAGCAGATAGATATTCTGACCTCTTGCAAACGCATACAGTGACCGGGCAATGTCTTTATCTCCTACCCTTTCGAAGGAAAAGATGGATAAAATTCGTGAACGATTGAAAATCGCAGAAGACCATGCCAGAGGAACATAATATGAACCACAATATCGAAGTCAGTAGCGGTAACATTTATGCCGATCTCGGTACGGCAGATGCCGAAGAAATGCAAGTCAAAGCACAACTTGCTACCACCATCGGCAACATCATTAAAAGCCGCCGCCTAACACAGGAAAAAGCCGCACAATTGTTAGGCATGACTCAACCCCGCTTATCTAACATGCTACGTGGGCAGCTCCGGGGGATCAATGCGGCAAAAATGCTAGATTGCCTGAATCGACTAGGGCGGGACGTTCAGATTGTGATCGGGAAACCACGCCGAACACCCGGTAGCCTTAAAGTCGTTTTTTCTTAATACAACTTTCACAATAGCCCAATCTTCTGGGCTATTTTTATCTGTCGTGAAGGTACTCAAGCTCAGCTCTTGTCAACAGATCTGACTGGTACCGAACCTTTTACTACAGCCCTTTTTCGTACAGTTCCTAATCCTGCTGTCGCTCAATTAAATCATTTTAAGCTGGTTGATAATAAAAGGATTCGCCTGAAGCAACAACAACAGTTTTCTTGATGCGCCAGTGGGATAACGGCGTTGGCTTTCCCAACTTTTCACCAAGTCATAACTTACCCCGACCGCCACAGCAAAATCTTGCTGCTTCAAGCCGGTAGCTTCGCGTATTGCTTTAACATCAATCTCGGTGAGAGTATGAACATGTTCTGGTTTCGGTGTCAGCTCACCCTTCTCAATTTTCACCATTTCTTCTGCACTGGCCAGCAGATCGGCAAATATTTCATCTTTCATGCGATTTCTCCGCCCTTTGGAGAGGGAGTTACTCCCACAAATAACGCAACTAATTCAGCCTATCCGAAAGTTGCTTAAGCATTTTTTTCTACTCATCAGTCAAATTATCTTGCTCATTCTTCGGATAGACCAACGCCAGATAAATTCGACCTTTACTGGTAACATTATAATAAATAACTCTAACTCCCCCACGTTTGCCCATCCCCGAACGACTCCAACGAATCTTACGAAATCCCCCCGTATTCGCAATGGTATCTCCAGCATCAGGATCATTAATTAGCGTTTCTTGAAACTCCCGATATTCATCATCGGGTAACAATCCTGGTCGCCGCTTACTAAAGCCTTGCAGCTCAATAAAAGTAAACATCGTGCTCCCGGTCTGATTATTATCCTTTCATCCATAGTAAGTGTACTGAGTACACAAATCAAGCCATATTGGCGTACAAGGTACACCTTTATTAACTCAGATACCTCACTACACTTATAACGACACTATCTACTGTTCCAGCCAGCAGATCGACAAATAATTATTCAGCACTACTTAATCCGTGCCAATATCATCATGCCCTTGTTCAAATTCCCATTGAATATTATATTTATCGATAAAATAAAAATATCTGATCTTGCCCATAATCTCACAAGTTTTTTGTTTTAAAACAGAGTTTTTTTCATCCTCCTCGTTAAAGAACATAAATTCATCACTGGTAATTTCATCTATTTTGTATGGCTTATATAATGGTGATGAATTTATCAATCTGACATCAGGAAAGTTTTTTATATATTCAAATACACTATCTATATTTTGTATTCTAAGACAAATATGTCCAATACCACCAATATCATTAGCTTCCTTTATTTCAACCATTTTTGCTCCCGTCGGATGATGATATTCCATTAACTCAATAAAAACCCTAGCTCCAGGAATTTCCAAAAATGCCATTGATACATCAATCTGTTCAGGGTTATCAATAAAACCCGCTGACTTTGCAAAACCCTTATTTTTAAAATGAGGAAAGAATTGTCTTGGTATTGCCCCAAATAGATTTTTATAAAAGTCTATTGCTGCCATCATGTCATCTACAACAATATTAATATGACCCAATCCTTTAAAGTCTATCATTATTTTCTCCATTAGTTTATATAGAGTACAATCTCATCTAAAATAAAGAATAATAAAATTAGCCTACACAAGATAATCAACAATTAAGATTTAAATTGGAAGCCAGAGATACCCCCAAAAAATCAAACAGGTCAATTTTGGGGGTGAATTGAAAAATTGCGTCTATTTATCCCTCAGGTTTTTCCGGCCAATCAATATCCATTGCCTGTGAAACATCTATCCGATTAAGTATTACTCTGTATTCTTTCCATGCCAATAAAGCTATTTTCTCTTCCTCAGTTGCAATACCTAAATCAACAGCGTCTTGCAGTGGTGCAATTTGATTGGTTGCCTCAGCAATAAGTTGTTGTTTTTGGAATTCAGCATGTTGCCGTAATTCATCTTTCGTTGGCGGGGGAATATCTGCCCACTCCGGCAAACCGTTTTTATTTGCTACACGGTGTTTCCCTTCTGGAGCATGATTAGCAGCATATTCCTGATAAATATCATGACTGACTTCTATAATATCATCAGGCAATGAACCAGCAGCAATATAATTTTGTTCCAATTCTACCGGGTAGAAAGCATTCGTTTTTGCACTGTAATAATACATAGTTAATATCCTATCGCTATCCAAAAGAATGGGCTATCCCATTTGGCATTTACCCAAGAATTTAATAAATCGAAAGATGAATTATCAATTACATTTACATAGCCAACAGATGCCCCCATAAAACCCATTTTACTTTGAATAGAATTAATATTGACGGCATAATGCGTATTGGAAAAACTAATTGGCAATTGAATACGTTCTATACGGCCAGCATCAATGACCTTAGTACGCCCCCATTGGTAAATAACCCCTGTATCTCCACATTTCCACCAACCATTAACCGCTTTACTGGCTGTATTCCTATTACCTTTGGCATTAACTTGGTTATCTACTTCTTCTTTTGTGTACACCCCAATATCCACAGCATCCAGATCAATATTCTCAGATAATTCCTTACCATTCACTTGCCGAATGTTGGGCACTCTGCTATTAATATTTTCACCAAGCGAATTTACTATTTTCTGAGCAAGCTTTTGCGTAACAGCTAATATGTCACTATCACCAAGTACATCTGTAAGTTGAATAACACCTTTTTGTGTTAATGAAGCACTTGGAATTTCTATTAAAGCTTTTTTCTCTAAAGCTGTATTTAATTGGGCAGTGAGCTTATCTATATCACCGTCATCCAAAACATCATCACCACATTGTGTATAAATAAAATTAGCCACCACTGATGATATGGTTGACGATTGACGCAAGACCTTATTTAATAAATCAATGGAAATAACATTGGGAAGAATTCCCATATTCAATTCCTGACTCTCTTCATATTCTTCCTGAGAAACAATATTCGCATCTGGACTAATAGAAAAGGCTTTAAAGTCATTCTTATTACTCATGAGTTCTCCTTAAGGAAAAAACTTATGTTTTCATTAAATAAGACTTTGAGATAATGAAAATTAAAATATCCACCTGTTCATCGCATATAATTTTAGAATGCATTTCAATAATAGCCTTTTTCTGATAATGAATGATGAAATATTTTTATAACTTAGTGAAATTAACTATTTTATTATAATTAATAAAGATAACAATTAAATATTTTAAGCCAAATTTATACCCAAGCCGCTCATTTACATTCAGCATCCACGCACCCTCTGTTTGAACTATTCTCCAAAAACTCAGGTAAGCAAATAAAATAAGCCATTTTACTTTAATCTGAGTTTTGTGATGTTGCTCTCACAACAAAGAATCGCCAGTTCCAATAGGCTTTGTCAGCTTATAAAAACATTCTTCAGGATTTATTAGCTTGAATTATCCAGAATAGGTCTATTCTTAATATGTGGACAAATTCTATTGTCAATACTTATTAAACCTACTAAGTAAGGGAAAATTATATGCCATCAAGAAGAGACGTCATAGTTGGAGGATTAAGTCTTGCTGCTGCCGGTACGCTATCCGCTGTATCCTCAGCCAACGCCGCAACTGCTAACATAAAACTGACAGGAGCCTACAAAACAAATAGTTCAGAAAAATCCCTTGATATTATTAATCTTTATGATCTGGAAGAAGAAGCGCGTAAATTGATTCCTGCGCCCCAATTTGGCTATATCAGCGGCGGTTCAGGTGATGAGTGGACTCTACGTGAAAACATCAGAGCCTTTGACGATTTCCAAATTATTCCCCGCTATCTCGCCGGAGTAAAAGAGCCTGACACCACAACCGAATTGTTCGGCAGTAAAGTGGATATGCCTATTTTCATTCCCCCAATGGCAGCACATGGGCTAACTCATACTACTGCTGAATTGGGCACAGCAAGAGGCGCTGCCAATGCCGGTACACTATTTACCGCACAAACTCTAGCCAATTCACCTCTTGAAGAGATAGCAAAAGTGAGTAATGGCCCTAAATGGTTCCAAATTTATTTTACCAAAGATATGGGCATTAACCGCGAAATGATACGCCGAGCCAAAGCGATGGGAGCAACCGCAATCGTCTTTACGGTCGATTTAGAGTGGAGTGGTAATAGAGAAACCGATAAACGTAATAAATTTGTTTTCCCACATTCATTACCATTTCCGAATATTCCAGGCGTTCCCGCAGGAGCAACCTTAGCAGAGATTACAGCGCTCTTTAAACGGGATCTTGATTTTAATGACCTGGAGTTCCTTGCCAAAGAATCAAGTCTGCCAATCATCGTAAAAGGCATTCAATCTGCCGAAAATGCTAAAGAATGTGTTGACCACGGCGCCGCCGCAATTCAAGTTTCTAATCACGGTGGCCGGCAGTTGGATACTGTCCCGGCAGCAATCGCTTCATTACCGCACATTATTGAAGCTGTCGGATCTAAAATCCCAGTCTATTTAGATGGCGGCATCCGCCGCGGTACCCATGTGTTTAAGGCTCTCGCATTAGGTGCCAAAGCTGTCGCTATCGGTAGACCCATTTTATATGCGCTGGCATTAGGTGGAGCACCAGGAGTCACTTCCGTTTTAAACCTGCTTAAAGATGAGCTAAAACTCTGCATGAAGTTAGCAGGATGTGCGGCCATTAAAGATATAGAGAGAAAATTTATTAATTTGATTTAACCCATTAACTAATAAAGCAAATATTGGCCCCGTTTCATTTGAAACAGGTGATTTCAGGAAACGGGGTAAATTATGTTGCCTTTAGAAATAATGGATACCATAACGAAAAAATCCGTTCTCTCACTTATTACACCATATTTCCTATATTAATTATTTATTTCCCTTTGAAATGTTCTTCAAAGGGAAACATTTCATGTAAATATTAATGGAGTACACGAGACGCTGACAGCTCAGTAATATCAAATTCATAACTTTGTTGCTCTTCCATGTTACTGCGTAAAACATCTTCTACTAATGTAGAAAAACCTGTCATCATCTGCTTTTCCATCATGACGCCTTTTGGTTCAGGCCACGGCAAACTAGCAATTGGCCAGTCACAATGTGACTTATAATAATTAAATTGTTCCAGCCGCTCTTTAGACCGGTCAAAATCATTACTCCAGTAAGCATTACCTAGCCGAAAATTTGTATAAAATTCATCAAAACTACCGAAGATTTCATAAACATAATCAGCGGTTTTCAGCATATTTCTCCATGCCATTTCTTCACTGATATAACCGGCGCAAAAACAGTTACGACTTAAAACAATCGCAAGCCACAAATCAAACCCCCACACTAATGCAGGGGGGCGTTGATTAATAGGTTTGGCACATTTATGAATATAGTCAGGTGTTACTTCAACTAATTTGGCCAGCACTTTAAACATTTTCCCATCACTAAGAGCGGCATCAATCGCAAAATGTTTTGAATGCACCCCCTCCCACAAACCCGTTAGCATTTTCATATACCCTTCTTCATCAATAATTCCCCAGTCGCTATATAATTGGGATTGATGCTCTTGGGTCAGAGATAATGGAAGCAGACAGTAACGATAGTTATCATGGGCAACCCGTGACTGTAGGGGATAATGCTCTAGAGTTTCACTCCAAAAACCTAGCCAATAGTCACTAACAATATTTAACCGTAACGCCTGGCGCTTCTCTTCTGGTAAAAGAGATAAACCTGCTTGTTGATAATAACGCCGTTGTTCCCATTCAGGCCGCTTAACAATGCGATAAATAATAACAGAGAGCAACATTACACCTAATAATGCTACACCTCCTACTTGTGCCAGAAGTAAATAATCGGCATCAGGGACAGATACATTACCTATTATAAATAAAACAATTGCTACAGATAATACAATACCCATACATACTGCAATTACAAATAAAATATTAATCAATGCATATAATGCTCTTAGAAAAGGTAACTTTCTTTTTTCACAGATAATATGCTTCATTACCTGATAGCCTTTAACTGGGAACTGTCTATAATGAGGCTGATTTTGTAAAAGCTCTTTCATCACAAATGCTTCCTTTCCGAAAATTATCTGTCATATACGATAATTCTTGTCTGTATTATCATAAACTTCAAGAAAACATTATTTTTGCTATTGAGTACCAATTTAGCCAAATTAACTCCATCAGGGGACAATCACAATGAACTTTACTGGATAATATTTTCTATTGAAGAAACATGATAACATCACAATATTATCATCGTACTGGTTGTAAGAGGCGCAATGAAATTGATTAATCAAAAAAAGTTACTGGAACAGGCCGAAGTTATTTGCCAGGCTCGTGGAGTCCGCTTTACTCCGCAGCGTCTTGAGGTTTTGCGTCTCATTTCAGAGCAGCCAGGGGCAATCAGTGCTTATGATTTACTGGATTTGCTACGGGAAGCAGAACCGCAAGCCAAACCGCCTACCGTATACCGAGCACTGGAATTTCTGTTGGAACAGGGATTTATTCATAAAATAGAATCCACCAACAGTTATGTCCTATGCCACCATATTGAACAACCAAGTCACACCTCAGCAATGTTCATTTGTGACCGTTGTGGTTCTGTTACAGAACGAGATGGTGGAACCGTCGAATCCGCCATCCAACAACTAGCAAAAACCGCCGGGTTCAGTTTACGCCATACCGTCATCGAAGCGCATGGCTTATGCTCATCCTGTGAAGAGATCGAATCCTGCACTAAGCGAGATGAATGCCAGCATGACCACCGCATTGAAGTAAAAAGAAATAGATAGTAAATACTTACTTTTGATATAGAGACAGACTGAAATAGACAACCGCAGAATCACGTTTAAGATAATCACAACGATAAATTCAACAACATGATTCTGCCGGAATATTGCAATTCTTTAACAATCTCAAAAACAACAATTTGATATTTTATTATCAAGACCAGTTGCCGCTACGAATCACCCCAACCGCCAATCCTTCAATTGTCAGGCTCTGCTCACGCAAATCCACCACAATTGGCTTAAATTCAGGGTTTTCTGCCAGCAATTCAACTCTGTTTCCAGTCTGTTTAAAACGTTTTACCGTCACTTCATCTTCAATGCGAGCAACAATAATCTGCCCATTACGAACATCTTGTGTTTTATGCACGGCCAACAGATCACCATCCATAATCCCAACATCTTTCATAGACATGCCGCTGACCCGCAACAGGAAATCCGCACTTGGCTTAAACAGTGCCGGATCAACCTGATAATGACTTTCAATATGCTCCTGTGCCAACAGTGGTTCACCTGCGGCGACACGACCAATTAACGGTAAACCAGATTCTTCAACCAGCAAACGGATACCTCTAGATGCCCCAGCGACAATCTCTATCACCCCTTTACGAGCCAATGCTTTCAAATGCTCTTCAGCCGCGTTAGGTGAACGAAAGCCAAGACGTGCTGCAATTTCAGCACGCGTCGGCGGCATCCCCGTTTGCGAAATATGGTCACGCACCAAGTCATAAACTTGCTGCTGCCTTGCGGTAAGTGCTTTCATTTCGTCCCCTGTTTGTTTATACAGTCAATATGTGAGTATATACAGCTAAATAACGATTGGGAACCTACTAGGGTAGAAAATTAGCCAATTATAATATAATACCTAACTATTAAACTAAATCAGGTCATAAAATAGCGCCAAAGGATGGTCCCCCAGACAATTAACGACAGAATCATTGTTAGAAAGACAGCCGCCGATCCCATATCTTTCGCGCGACCGGACAGTTCATGGAACTCACTGCCAATACGATCAACCACGGCTTCAATAGCACTATTCAGGATTTCCATAATCAACACCAGCATCACTGAACCAATCAGTAAAATGCGTTCAATTGCGCCGATATCCAGATAAAATGCAACCATCATAGCCAATATCGCTAAAATTATTTCCTGACGGAAAGCCGCTTCATTTTTCCATGTTGCCCTAATGCCCTTCACCGAATATACGATTGCTTTAATGATACGGGTCAAGCCCTTGGATTGATTCGCCATAAATTATTCACACCAAATATGAGGTTATTTGACACTTTCCCCTTTTATTATTGTCTTAACACAACAGATCTCAACACCTGTTTCTGATATGCTGGCAACGTGTTGCTAACAAGAGGCTTCAAGATATTTATGTCAAGTTGGCGTAAAATATATTATAAATTATTGAATTTACCACTAAAAATACTGGTAAAGAGCAAACTTATCCCTACAGATCCTATTACTGAATTGCGGCTCGATACGACACGCCCGATTCTGTACGTGCTGCCGTATCACTCCAAAGCAGACTTACTGGCATTACGTCAGCAATGTCTTGAACAGGATCTGCCGGACCCATTAAATTCACTGGAGATTGGTGACACTGAACTTCCCAGCTATGTATTTATCGATAATGGCCCACGTGTATTCCGCTATTGTGCGCCAAAGCAGGAATCCGTAAAAATTTTCCATGATTACCTAGATCTTCATCGCAATAATCCAAATCTGGATATCCAACTGCTGCCAGTTTCTGTCATGTTCGGCCGTTCCCCGGGACGCGAAGGGCAGAGCGCTCCACATTTGCGGCTACTCAATGGTATCCAAAAATTCTTTGCCATTCTCTGGCTAGGCCGAGATAGTTTTGTACGCTTTTCAAACACAGTATCGCTACGCTATATGGCAACTGAGCATGGCACTGACAAGACGATTGCCCATAAGCTGGCTCGCGTGGCGCGAATGCACTATTCACGTCAACGCCTGGCAGCCGTTGGGCCACGCCTGCCGGTTCGTCAAGAGCTGTTTAACAAGTTACTGGCATCGAAAGCAATAGAAAAGGCGGTCTCCGATGAAGCCCGCAGCAAGAAAATCTCACATGAGAAAGCCCGACAAAATGCCGTTAATATGATGGAAGAGATTGCGGCGAATTTCTCTTATGAAACGGTACGGCTGTCAGGCCGTGTACTGGGTTGGACCTGGAATCGCCTGTATCAAGGGATCAATGTTCACAATGCTGAACGTATCCGCCGTCTGGCACAGGATGGCCACGAACTGGTTTATGCGCCCTGCCACCGTAGCCACATGGATTATTTGCTGCTCTCCTATGTACTCTATCATCAGGGCTTGGTGCCGCCCCATATCGCCGCAGGCATCAACCTGAATTTTTGGCCGGCAGGGCCAATATTCCGCCGCCTTGGTGCATTTTTCATCCGCCGCACGTTCAAGGGTAATAAACTCTACGCCACGATATTCCGGGAATATCTAGGTGAGTTATTTGCCCGAGGTTATTCTGTTGAATACTTTATGGAAGGCGGTCGCTCCAGGACAGGTCGTTTGCTCGATCCCAAAACGGGTACGCTGTCCATGACGTTACAGGCGCTGTTGAGAGGCGAATCACGCCCAATTACCATTATTCCGATCTATATCGGCTATGAACATGTGATGGAAGTTGCCACCTATGCCAAAGAGCTGCGGGGCGCAACCAAAGAGAAAGAGGGCTTTTTCCAGATGATACGCGGTTTGCGTAAACTTCGTAATCTGGGGCAAGGCTACGTCAACTTTGGCGAACCCATCCCGTTGATCCAATACCTTAACAACCATGTTCCTAGTTGGCGCGATTCTATTGATCCAATAGAGTTCCAGCGCCCCGAGTGGTTCAATCCGACAGTCAGTCAACTGTCTGAAAAGATTATGGTAAACATTAACAACACTGCGGCGGCTAACGCGATCAACTTGTGTTCGACCGCTCTGCTTTCGTCACGTCAGCGAGCGCTAACTCGTGAGCAACTGCTTGAGCAACTGGATTGTTATATACAGCTCATGAGCAATGCGCCCTACGCTGCCGATGTCACTGTGCCAAAGAAAACCGCGGAGGAGTTGTTAGAACACGCTCTGCAAATGGATAAGTTCGAAGTAGACAAAGACAGTATGGGCGACATTATCATTCTGCCGCGTGATCGAGCAGTTTTGATGACCTACTACCGCAACAATATTCAACATCTCTTAGTACTGCCATCACTGATTGCCTGTATCGTTATTCATCATCGCCGCATCAGCCGCGAAGCGTTGTTAAACCAGGTCGCGATCATTTATCCACTCCTTAAAGCCGAGCTGTTTATGCGTTATAGCAAAGCGGAGCTGCCAGAAGTGGTTAATACGCTGATCAACGAACTGACCCGCCAGTGCCTTATCTGCAACAAGGAGCATGGCATGCTGGTGCTTAATCCAGCACGTATCCGCCCCCTGCAATTACTGGCAGCCGGTGTCCGTGAAACACTGCAACGTTATGCCATCACCCTCTCTTTACTGAACGCCAACCCAATAATCAGCCGGGGAGTGCTGGAAAAAGAGAGTCGGATG
The DNA here is from genome assembly GCF_002968995.1 of Photorhabdus hindustanensis. Lineage (NCBI taxonomy): Bacteria > Pseudomonadati > Pseudomonadota > Gammaproteobacteria > Enterobacterales > Morganellaceae > Photorhabdus > Photorhabdus hindustanensis. The sequence continues at coordinate 17,922 of NZ_PUWT01000002.1, read as the reverse complement.
TTAGCGCAACGTCTGTCAGTATTGCATGGTATCAACGCACCTGAATTCTTTGATAAGGCGGTATTTACTACGTCGGTAAATACACTACGTGAAGAAGGTTATATCAGTGACAGTGGTAATGCGATTACAGCAAATACCCACGATCTGTATCAGGTATTGGGTGAACTGATGTCACCTGAGATTCGTCTTACGATCGAGAGTGTCAGTTTGCCACCAGAGCATAATGATACCGAAGAGAGTGACAAGGAAGGATAATCTTCTTAAATACTGGTGATAATGGTTATTCACATTATCACCAGATATTTCAGACATAGCTGAAAAAGATGCCAAGGAATAGCACCAAACCTACATAGTTATTATTGAGGAATGCCTGGAAACACAGTGTTCTTTCCCGGCCGACGATCAGTCTCTGCTGATAAATAAATAGCGTACCCGCAAGCAACAGTGACCAATAGTAGATACCGCCCAGATTCATCATATAACCCACCAGAGCTAGCACCAGTAACATAGCGAGTTGCAATAACCCTATAATCAATTTATCGAAACGACCAAACAGGATAGCTGTGGACTTAACGCCAATTTTTAAATCATCGTTTCGATCGACCATCGCATATTGTGTATCATAAATAACCGACCAGAAGATATTAACCAGGAATAATAACCAACACTCTAATGGTAAAGACTCACTAACCGCAGCAAATCCCATAGGAATAGCCCAACCGTAAGCTGCCCCTAGCACAAACTGAGGAAGATGACTAAACCGTTTAACAAAGGGGTAAAACCAAGCCAGAGCCAACCCAACAACTGACAACCCGATCGCCATTTTATTCAAGGTCAGCACCAGCCCAAAAGAGATCAGCGCCAGCACGACAAACAGGATCTTACTCTCTTTCTCACTGATAGACCCACTCGGCAGGGGACGTGCTTTTGTGCGTTCTACGTAACCATCAAATTTTCTGTCAGCAAAATCATTGATGACACATCCCGCTGCACGCATCAGAAACACACCGGCAGTAAAGACCAATAATATGTGCATATCCGGAATCCCTTTCCCAGCCACCCACAAGGCCCAGAAAGTCGGCCACAACAACAATAATGCACCTATAGGCTTATCAATACGCATTAAACGGCAATAGGCCAGCCATTTACTTTGCGCTATACTTCCCGCCACTTCTGTTTCCCCCTTTTAAATTTTACCTTTATATACAGGTGATTCAGGTAAAAAGACTTCGGTTAATAATAATGGCTTGCCTGATAACCTTAGCAATGATCGTCTTGCCCAACGGTTTACCTGCCGCCCCACATGAATATAGTCCCGCGTCAATTTATTACCACTAAAAAGATACCTCCCCAGTGGGACTGTTCCTAAATCAACCAAACTTTCATCTGGGCCGGTTAATGTCGCTTCCGGGATTAACGTTCGCCCCAATAGCCAGGGGATATTATCGCCACACAGCACAATCTCACGCAGCCAATATCTTTGACTTGTTGGCAAACACTGACTTTCATCAGAAAGTTGCTCGGCGGTAATAAAACATTCTCTGAATGGTATGATACACACCCGGTTACAATATTGCTCAAAACGGCGAGTCATTGAACCTAATTCCATCAACCAATCTAAAATCTCATCAGACAAAATGGGCGAATCCACCGAAAGCCATTGAATAGGCGCCGTTGTTAATATTGAGTCAGTTGACATACGATTTTCCATTAGGACAAACTTCTTTTATCCGGAAGTACAATTGATAACCGCTGAGAATACCACGTTGTAGGTATACAGAATAAAAAGTTATAACAAATTATATAAATATTATTGAGTAAAAATAAGCGAATTATGATGAACATAATTCGCTCATATCAATTAACTTTCTGATTCAGAATAAGTGATTAACGCCATGCTTTAAAACGATTAATCAACCCATTTGTTGAACTATCGTGGCTGGTAATCTCTTCACTATCCTCAAGCTCCGGTAAAATACGGTTAGCCAATTGCTTACCTAATTCAACTCCCCACTGGTCAAAAGTAAAAATGTTGAGAATTACCCCTTGTACAAATATCTTGTGCTCATACATGGCAATCAACGCCCCCAAGCTAAATGGGGTCATTTCACGTAACAGAATAGAATTAGTTGGGCGATTTCCTTCAAACACTTTAAATGGCGCAACATGTTCAACTTCAATCGCGATTTTGCCACTTGCGACAAATTCAGCATCCACCTGCTCACGAGATTTACCAAAGGCTAATGCTTCCGTCTGAGCAAAGAAGTTTGATAACAATTTGTTGTGATGGTCGCTCAATAGGTTATGGCTGATGGCTGGCGCAATAAAATCGCAGGGAATCAATTTAGTTCCCTGATGAATAAGCTGATAGAACGCGTGCTGACCATTCGTTCCAGGTTCTCCCCAGATGATTGGGCCAGTTTGGTAATCTACTGGATGACCATTGCGATCGATATATTTACCGTTAGATTCCATATTGCCTTGCTGAAAATAGGCAGCAAAGCGATGCATATACTGATCGTATGGCAGAATCGCTTCAGTTTCCGAGCCAAAGAAATTGTTGTACCAAACACCAATTAACGCCAGCAATACAGGAATATTCTGCTCAAATGGGGTATTGGCAAAGTGCTGATCCATTGCGTGCGCCCCACTAAGCAACTGTTCAAAATTTTCAAACCCGACAGAGAGTGCAATAGATAAACCAATCGCTGACCACAATGAATAACGGCCGCCAACCCAATCCCAAAACTCAAACATATTTTTGGTATCAATACCAAATCGCTTAACTTCCTGCTCATTTGTAGAAAGTGCCGCAAAATGCTTTGCAATATACCCTTCATCACCCGCACTTTTTAGGAACCAGTCACGGGCAGAGTGAGCATTGGTCATCGTTTCCTGAGTAGTGAACGTCTTGGAAGCAATGAGAAACAACGTCGTTTCCGGGTTAAGCGCTTTCAAGGTCTCCGCAATATGAGTTCCATCAACATTAGAAACAAAATGCATATTCAAGTGATTCTTATAAGGTTTCAGCGCTTCCGTCACCATATAAGGGCCAAGATCTGAACCACCGATACCGATATTCACCACATCAGTAATCACCTTACCGGTATAACCTCTCCACTCGCCATTAATCACGCGTTCACTGAAATCTTTCATTTTTGCCAACACCGCGTTGACCTGCTGCATAACATCTTCCCCGTCAACCACAATCGGGGTATTACTGCGATTACGTAGTGCAATATGCAATACAGCGCGATCCTCAGTACGATTAATTTTCTCACCAGAAAACATACTGCGAATAGCCTCGGCAACATCCGTCTCTTTAGCAAGCGCCTGTAATTTTTCTAATGTCTCCGTTGTGATGCGATTTTTTGAAAAATCTACCAGAATCTGGTCATCGAATGTCGCTGAGAACTTAGCAAAACGATTTGGGTCCTGTTCAAACAATTCACGTATGTGAATATCCTTTATCTGCGCAAAATGCTGTTCCAACGCTTTCCAAGCTGAGGTTTGACTAGGATTAATATTTTTCATAGCTATGCTCTCTATCAACTGACTGTAATTAATTGGGAGTAAAGAAAGATTGTAACCTGTAATTCTATGATTCGAGCCTCTTTTCCTTTAATCACTGATATTGGTCAAAACGATTAGGTTTTTCTAGTTCTATTTGCTGAGGTGTATAAAAAATAATTACTGTTCTCTACTATCCTCAATTTATTTTATGATTCTTATCGCGTCATGAAAGATATTGATGTCACTCTTCACCCCGTTGACTCAAACCCGTTAACCCGATATTTCTAAAAGACTATCCAGTTAACAGAAGGTTATCGCAATGAGTGCTGTTTCATCCCAATGCCCGGAAATTGGCGGGCATGTAGTCGCAAAATTTGGTGGTACCAGCGTGGCAAATTTCGATGCCATGAATAACAGTGCAGATATCGTACTGGCAAATAAAGCAGTACGTGTAGTTGTGCTGTCTGCGTCCGCCGGTATAACCAACTTATTAGTTGCATTAGCGGCAGGCTGCGATGCAGATAAGCGGGCTGACTACTTGAAACAGATCCACGCCATTCAATACGCAATAATTGATCGCTTGCATGAATCCGATGCGATTCGTCAAGAGATTAATCGTCTACTGGAAAATATTAAAACCCTTGCTGAAACCGCGTCTCTGGCAACCTCTGCGGCTCTGACAGATGAATTAGTCAGCCACGGTGAACTGATGTCCACACGATTGTTTACCGAATTGCTTCGCCAACGCGGTAAAGATGCCGAATGGTTTGATATACGCAAAGTGATGTATACCGATGATCATTTTGGCCGTGCTGAACCAAACCATGAACAACTTCAATCGTTGGCAACAGAACATCTCTTACCACGTCTAAAAAATACCCTGGTTGTCACCCAAGGCTTTATTGGTCGTGAAGAGAACGGTCGTACCACTACACTGGGGCGCGGTGGCAGCGATTATACTGCGGCGCTCTTGGGAGAAGCCCTTGGCCTGAAACGCGTTGATATCTGGACAGATGTTCCGGGCATTTACACCACTGATCCACGAGTTGTTCCAACCGCCCAACGAATTGATCAGATTGCCTTTGATGAAGCGGCGGAGATGGCAACATTTGGCGCCAAAATTCTACATCCGGCAACCCTGTTTCCTGCTATTCGCTGTGGCATTCCAGTATTTGTCGGCTCTAGTAAAAACCCACAGGCCGGCGGTACGCTGGTCTGTGATACCACAGAAGCCCCACCACAGTTCCGCGCTATTACCCTGCGCCAGAAACAGACGTTACTGACATTACACAGCCTGAAAATGCTACACGCACAGGGATTTTTGGCCGAAATATTTACTATTCTGTCACGTCATAATATCTCGGTGGATTTGATCACCACCTCGGAAGTCAATGTGGCATTAACACTCGACACCACTGGCTCCACCAGCACGAATGGCAGCCTGCTGACCAATGCGCTTATGACGGAGCTTTCGACGCTGTGTCGGGTTGAAGTGGAAGAAGATCTGGCGCTGGTGGCAATTATTGGTAATCAGCTTTCTCAAACCAACGGATTAGGAAAAAAGGTTTTTAGTGTGCTGGAAAGATTCAATCTCCGCATGATCAGTCATGGCGCCAGTAACCATAACCTGTGCTTGCTTGTTCAAGGCAAAGATGCAGAACAAATTGTTCAAATCCTTCATCAGCGTCTGTTTGAATAAGTATAGTTTTTCAGGTAATTGATATCCTTCTCAGTCAGAAGACTGAGGGGATATTACGGTAAGTCCATCATTTGACTTAAAAATTAATTGTGTAGGAATATCTGTTTTTCATAATAGCGAGACTTCCGTTTTCTTCATTATTGTTTTTACTTCATTCTGGCAAGATCAGAAAAAGTTTCTTTTAATTTTTACCATTTATTTTTAAATAGCTTTCTGCTGCAAATCTCCGTGTGAATTAGTTAGCATTTTCACTTACATATTTAACTATATTGAGGGACAGTAAATCATAGGATATTTTAAAAAAACATTATTTTTCTCATTTATTAGGGAAATTATACGTAGAACAATTATATTATCTTGATAAAGAAAGGTCTATCAATTAGTATGCATAACGATTAAAACTGAAACATCGATATTCCATACTGTTTAATAACATATGTAAAATCAATCAAATTAACTGAAAAAACAACAGTTATATTAGCAAGCAAATGTGTTCTAGCTTGTGCGGTAGCTATCATGAATATCAATAAATCATACAAATACAATCTTAGTATAAAAGGATAATATATGGAACTTGAACAGCAAGTATTATCGATAGTCAACAAAATTGCCAGAAAAAATGTTGAATTAGATGATGAACTTTTAAAAAAAAATCTAATAGATTCAATCACTACTGTCGATCTCATCCTGGAATTACAAGCAGAATTCGATTGCCACATATCAGCAACTGACGCTGAATCTATTCTCGAAACCCCTAAATCAATCATCAACTATTTAAACAGCTTAAAATGATGTTAAAAAAGATATCTATTAATATTTCAGCATTATTATTCGCAGCAATTATTTTTTCATCGATTATAGTATTTATTAATAGTTTCAATTCGAAAATAGTAGAATACAAATATATTAAAGACGATAATAAATCAACCAACTATCTGCCTACTATTACAGATCAACACAATGCTATTGACTTCTCAAAAGAAAAATCACTTGAATATGGGTTTAAAAATAATCATGTCATTTTATTTGGATCATCTGAATTAACAAACAGAACGCATAAATTTATGCCCTATAATTTCTTAACAAAAAATTTAAATATTCCGACAATCGGCGTTGGTAAAGCGCACTTTGAATTATTAGCAATTTATGGTTATTTATCAGCTTATCAAGAATATTTAAATAAGGATAGCAGAATAGTCATTATCCTATCACCAGGATGGTTTGAAAAAACAGATCTTCTGCCACAAGCATACAATTCTCATTTTCCATCCTATATCGCAAATAAACTCGCAAGTGATGAAAATACAAAAAATATATTTTCCAACTATCTCAATGAAAACAAAAATGACTTTAAAAATTTAAACTCCACCCAATTAAAATTAATTTATAAAGACAATATAGTCTTATCATCAGTTACAAATGCTTTAAATTATATATCAAACGCAAGAGTAAACATCCAAAATATAATAAATGACAATCATAAAATTAAAGCTGAAAATATTTATGTATCTCATGAATATCCTTTAATGAAAAAACAATTTAAAATTGCCAATACCGAAGTTCAATGGCAAGATCTAGCTAATGATGCTAAAAATATTGAACTTAACAATATGAGTAAAGAGACACAATGGGTAAATAAAAAATACTATGAAAAGTATGTAAAGGATAAAAAGATTAAAAAAGCATTCCCTAATGGAGTCAATTACAGTAAAGAAATACACGCCCTTGACCACTTATTGAATTTATTAGCGAAATATAATGTCGATGCTCTATTTATTATGCAGCCATTAAACCCTTATGTATACACAGATACCAATAACTTTAATCCCGTTGAAAATATTATATCAGAGAAAATAAAATCTCATGGCATGGGGTATTTAAATCTTATTGAAGAGCAATATCAACCAGGAGTATTAACTGATATTATGCATATGGGGGAATATGGTTGGTTATTAACTGATAAGGCTATTGTGGAACATTTTGCGAAATGAAATATTTTATAAAGGCTTTTTTATTATATCTTTTTCTAATGCTTACCTTATTTTATCATTCTGATTCTATCGTCAATGGTAGCAGTGAAGTTAAAGTAAAATATGAATATCAGCAATTTTAGAATAAAGAAGGCATAAAAAACATGTTTGCAAATTTTAACTTTTTCATTTATCTATTTTCAGCCTCATTTATTTTTTCCTTATTTTTTCTATTTTTTAATAAAAAAATAAATTCTAAAATTGCATTAAGTGTATTTTCTATTATTTGCTGGTGTATTATTTTCAGATATAAAATTTATATACCTATAGCGTTATCTGTTTATTTCTATTTAATAACTTTAATTTTCAAAAATAATATAATTAATAAATTAGTATCTTCTCTGCTAATCATTTTACCTTTATTTTTAGTTAAATTAAATTTGGAATTTAGTCATCTACTCGGAGTTATCGGTTTATCCTTTTTTACATTCAGGGCTATAGATGTCATTTTATTCTCCAGTAAACAGCAAAAAATAGTAATTTACGAATATTTTGCTTATTTATTCTTACCATTAGTTTGGCTGGCTGGCCCTATGTATAGATGGAACAGCTTCAAACGTGATTTACTTGAATTACAAGTGCCAGTTTCTTTAGATAAATGGTTTTCCGGTGCCGGACAAATACTATATGGTGTAGTTCAGAAATTCTTATTCGCCGCCATTATCTATAACGTATTTTTATCTGACTATATTAATAAAGACACTATTGAATCATACTTAGTCGTTGCTATAAGTTATAGTTTTTACTTATATTTTGATTTTGCAGGTTATACCAATATGGCTTGTGGCGCAGGCAAGCTATTTGGCATAAACTTACCTATTAATTTCCATTATCCAATTTTAGCCAAAAACCCACAGGACTTTTGGCGTAGATTTCATATTAGTTTATCTGAATGGTTAAGAGACGTCATCTTTATGCCATTATATAAGATGCTAATGGAGAAAGAATTTTTCAAAAACCATAGACTTCTTGCCCAGAATATCAGTATTTTTATCACATTATTTTGTATGGGTATTTGGAATGGACTAGAACTTAATTATATTATAAGTGGTGCTTTATTTGGTTTTTACTCTGTAATGCATAATTGTTTAATTAATTACACCAGAGATAAAGAAAACCTCACTAATATCTTAGATACAAAACTCATCTCTTTCTTTGGCAGACTGATAACTTTAACTTTAATTTGTTTCTCTTTATATATATTTAGTGGATACAGTTTTATAAAATGAAATATCTCAACGAATATAGCGAATCAAACTTTGATCTATTGATTAACGATAGAATAATAGCACCTTCTCATCCAGACAATCCCGCCATTGTAGGTTCAGATCAAGTCATTTATTGGCGCGATTTATATGATGAAATTAAAAAGTGGCATTCTAAATATTTAGAACTAAATTTAAACCGCAACACGCCATTGATCTTATACGGACATAAAGAAGCTAATTTTTTAGTTTCAATTTATGCATGTATAACCTATAAGATCCCATTTATTCCAATCGATATAATTTATCCAACGCAACGTTTGTTAGAAATTGCATCACTATCCAACACGCCTTATTACTACGATGTTATTAGCAATACATTCAAAACGACAAACGTTGATTATATTGAGTTTGATGAAGACAGTGTTGCCTATATAATGTTTACATCCGGTAGCACAGGAAAACCTAAAGGCGTCGTCATTGGACGTGAAAGCGTTTATGATCTTATGCGATGGATGTACAATGATTTCAAGCTTGGTGAAAAACCTGTTTTCATGAATCAAGCACTATTTAATTTTGATTTATCCATGTATGAAACATTTGGTACATTGGTATACGGTGGTACATGTATTTGCATTTCTCAAGAAACAACCACTGATTCTGAAAAATTCTATCAAGCTTTAAATTATTATCAGCCAACGGTATGGGTTTCCACACCTTCTTTTTCTTATAAGCAGTTATTATCTCAGGATTTCAATTCCTCCTTTTTAAAAAATCTAAAACATTTCCTATTTTGTGGCGAAATTCTAAGTAAAAATCTCGTTAAGCATTTAAGGAAAAGATTTCCATCTGCCATTATCTATAATACTTATGGTCCCACAGAAGCTACCGTGGCAACAACGTTAATTGAAATTAGCGATCAACATCTCCATTCGGAAATGGAATTATTGCCAATTGGAGAATCAAGATCAGGCTCGACTCTGACATTGGAAAATGATGAAATTGTTATCTCTGGCGCTCATGTAATGAGAAAATATATTGGCGCCAAAGCGGAAGATAATAATAGATTGACAATTAATCAAGATGGGATGAGAAGTTTCCGAACCGGAGATATCGGCAAATTAATTGATAATATCTGGTATTGCTTTGGCAGGGAAGATAATCAAATAAAACTAAATGGATATCGTATTGAGCTACATGAAATTGAAGAAAGGCTGATGAATCTTCCTATCGTTGATAGCGCTGTTGTTTTGCCATTAAAAAAAGAAGATGGTTCTATTGTTCGCTTGGTTGCTTTCTGTAAATTCAAAACCATTATTGATAAGGAAAATTTAGTTAACCTTCTTAAAAAGAATTTACCTTCCTATATGATACCCAGTGAATTTATCAATATTGATAACTTTCCAGTCACCAATAACAGTAAAGTTGATACAAAATCTTTACTGTCAAGATATAACAATAATGAATGTGAAATTATAAAATAATTAACATAAAGCCGAAAATAAAAAGAAAAAAATTTCAAATATACGCGCTCAGTAAAATAGATTTACCATAGAAAACATATCAATATGACAGATGATCAGCGCAGTATTTTTATCCCCGACTGATCACCTGTTACCTAACATTAAGAAAAGGTTAAATACTATTAGTCGTTCGCAATGTTGACCATAATGCTTTCATAGCTTTTCCTCTGGGGAAAGCAATATATTCCGGTTCAATTAACGACGGCCGCCAGCTCATTTTATATTGACGTTGCGAAGCCGCAGGATAAACAATACCGCCTTTTGATGACAACCATTTGGCAATTTTATAAAAGATCGCCGAGTCATTAATGTATCCCTCCTCGCCGAACTCCACCAAAGGGGTGAAGCCCAAATGCAGGTAGGAAACTACCCCCTCTTTCAGGAAGTCATTAATCGCAGTTTCATTAATAAATTGCATCGTGCCGTCGGGTATATCCGGTTTTTTTCGAGATAGGTTATGAAACCATCCCGATGTCTCCCCCCAAGTGTAGCTATAAACAATATATGCCTGAATTTGTTCTCCCTGTGTTGCAATATAAACTCTGTGCTCGCCTGAACTCACTTCTACGGTGTTGAAATCAATCACCAATTTTTTCAGGGCCTTCGCATGTTTTTCTTTCAACCAAAGCTGATTAATATGTTCTAGTTGTGGTTTAAATCGATAATATTCCTCTTGCGAGCAGATCTCTCGAACGGAAATCCCCGCTCTTCTGGATTTACTGATTTTATTTCTAAGCTGCTGAAACCGTTTGCCTTGCATATTATATCCATCAAGACTCAATGAATAACTCGCGCCAAGCTGGTTCACAGAAAAGCCATTATCTTTCAACAATACAAAATCGCTCTCATCGCCGTGCAGAAAAACCGGGAAAGCCCGCTTTTCTTTGGTGAAGTTGAGAAAAGAGTGCAAAAGTGCAGCTCGTTCTTCTCCAGGAGCCAAAATACCACCTACACACATATGCAGATTTTTGTCCTGAAAGAAACCAATAGCCCCCTTTTGATTAGTAAACCAATACGTTTCACTATTGAACAACAGGCTACTCAACGGGTGCTTTGCATAGCAAAGCATTTTTCTGAGATGACTGTTGCCAAGAACATCCTGAGCGTTCCCAGTGGCAATAATCTGAGGAGCATCAAGCAACATGCTCATAACGCTCACCCTGGTTATTTCGGGAATACTGAACAGGAATGAACCCATGCTTTCTGGCGATATCCCGAATCGCCAATGCATCATTATAATCAATAGATTTACCGATGCTTTGATGAACACTCACCCCTTCAAGCGCCACAGCGATAGTTTCTGATAAGCAGGCAAGATTTACCCCCGCAGGTACATCGATCACGTTGCTATCGCTATAGGTCACTTTCTCAGGCTGATAGACCAATCCCCCCTCGTAAATTTGATGATTGCCATCCCGAATGAAATCGAAAGGTCTGGCCGCATCAAAAACGATAGCGGAATCTTTTAAGTAATGCGTATTCAAGAAAGGCTTACCTTCACTCGTTGCCGAAACGATAAAATCCGCCTGACTCAAGGAGTGCTCATAACTCTCTATCGCTTCCAAACCAAAGGTATCAACGACTTCAAGAACTTGCTGATGCAATACTTGAGCATCTGTCACCCCCGGATTTTGTTTAAACAGCCATTTTCTCATCTTATCCATGACCGAATCTGGCTGAATAACATCATGTGTTCTTAACACTGCGGAAAGAAGCGCTTTGGTCAGTTCAGAGAGCAAGATGCGCGCTTTATTAGGACGGCTAACCAAAATAATCCGACCAAAGTTATGGGCTAAACCCGTGACTGAAAGCCTGCCTACGGAGCCTCTGGCGCCCACTACCGCCAAGGTTTGCCGGGACGCATTTTCCGTCAACATTGAGCGTATCCCCTCAATCACCGCCACCGCTGTCAGAGAGTTGCCATTAGTCAATATCCTGCCCTGCCGATTATTCACCAAACTATGACCACCGTTAGTAATAACCGAGGTGTAAGCCCCTAAACCGACGATTTCAGCGCCATTTCTCTCCGCCACATCAAGATATTCCTTCATCAATACCGCCCGTTCTTTCGCCGATAATGCCATCATATCTTCGGGACTGATAGGTGAGAAAAGGAGCATACCATTCGCATATGCCGCTGAACTTTCGACACCAAACTCAATAGCGACATCAGGATTAAAATCAATCGAGGAAACCTGCATGATCCAGTCACTGAGCTGTTTCTGCTGCTCCAGCGTGTAATTCTCCTTTATTGACAGGCAATAAGTGTGAGCAAGCTCATTGACCGAAGTAGTATGCATCAAGAAAGCGAATTTCTTACCCTCCGCCAATCCAGAGACAGGCGCTTTAATCTGAGCAATATTATTGTTTCTTGAAATGGGATAACTCACCGAAGGCGGCGGGAGATTCGCAACAGGTACGTCTATCAAGTGTGAAAAAAGAATGTCATATCGTCCATTCTGAACCAGTTGACATACCTCATCAAAAGCCGTGAAAAATGTCTTGATATCCTCTTTGGAAACGTTAAGCGGTGGTTCAAAACGTACAGAACAAGGGCGAGACATTAACGGCATGGTGAAAAGGCCATAATATTTCAATAAGAAACTACAAATGATATAAGCCAGACCACCGCTTCTTTGACTGAAATTGATAAAGATATTGGAAACCGCTTTGCTGTCCTGTATTTCAAGACCACGCATCAACCCAGCCCCTTGCCAGTAAAAATGCTCCGGGTATTTAGCAGACAATTGTTCAAGACATTCATCAACATAGCGGCTGACTTCTTGAATATGGGTTAACGCTTTACCATCATCTTTAGTCAGATGCTCGATAACAGCAATCCCCATCGTCGCCGCCAGAACGTTATTGGCAAAAGTAGAGCTATGTTTCCTATCAAACTCGGATAAATAAAGCTCATGTGAATACAACATCGCGCCAATCGGCGAGATACCTGCTCCTAACGCCTTGGAAAACAGGATCACATCCGGTTTCAAAGCATAGAGCGTGGCTGCACAGAATGACCCAAGCCTACCGATACCCGTCTGAACTTCATCAAATACCGACAATGTGCCATTCCCTTTACACAGTGCCAAAATATTGGACAAGGTATCTGGTGGAATGACTTTCATTCCGCCTTCTCCTTGCACTGGTTCAATGATAAATGCGGCAAATTCCCGGCTCTCCAGCTTTCTTTTTATTTCATCCAAATCTTCACTATCAACCTGCTCATATAATTTATCATCGTAAATGAAATCAGCTTTAAACCGATGAGATCCTGTAGCGGATAATGCCGAATAGGTTTTACCGTGAAAACTGCGATGCAAACTTAAAATACGCTTTCTGCCAGTAAACAAACGGGTAAATTTAATCGCAGCTTCTACTGTTTCAGCACCGCTGTTAGTAAAAGTACAGTGGGTATATTTTTCTTTATCTATTTGCTCTGCAAGCATTTCAGCTAATAGCCGTACCTTTTTGTGAATATTGGGCTGAAAGAAGATAGGTTCTTTATTTTCAGTGAATCTATTAATTTCAGCGATAGCAAAATCAGGATTATGCCCAAATGGCAGCGCGCCATATTGAGCCAAAAAATCCTTAACAACCCGGCCATCCGATAATGTCAGCCGGTTATCTTCGGCAGACTTAATATCCAGCTCAAGGCCCACAGAATTTAATAAATTCTCACGATATTGATTAACAAACATAGTTCTCTCTCTTTTCTTAGGTGTACAAAGTCATGCTGTAAACAGCATGGAAAAATCCTTGAGTTATAAATAGGTGATTCTAAAAGTAATTAAGCTTGTTGTATGATCTGGTTAATCATTTGGAATTCTCCTATCGGATGAAATTTGAATAACTGTACTGCCAAATAGAAATTCATAATTTCTGGTGTTGTCATTACCTTAATTCCACCGCAACATCGGAATATGAAACCGGCAGTTTCCTCAAGGATCTTTTCCAAGGTATAACGTAACGCGAGAATCTTGTGGACAGCATTTTCATCCTGGCTAGCATAAAAAGCAATAATCAACATCTGACCGAGAATAACATTAATCTTATAATCAGCTTGAGTCAGGGTATATTTAATTGGCTGCTGTTCTACTACTTTCTCAGGAATAAAACGAGTAAGTCCATCAAGAATTCCAGAATAAGTATTAGCAGCAAAATAATTAAATAGTGATAAACCGCAGGAAAGCACCATCTGTTGTTCAATCCCCTTATAATGGGAAAGTCGTTTAGGCGATACTTCGGCATCCAAGAATTTGATTTCTTGATTATCACTTTCAGTCAAAATTCCCAATTTCCAAAAAGGAATAACCTTAGAGTTCTGCGCCGATTTAGAAATCAGCACAACTCTCATCTCATCGTCATTATCGGTATCGCAGACTGATAACACATAATAGTCAGCAATCGAAGATAGAGAACAAGGTTTCTTCGAACCATTAACAAACAGCTTTCCCTCTTTTGAATGCATTTTAAGTGATGGTGTAAAAATATTCATTCCAGGTAGTCCTTCTGCAAAAGCAGAAGCAACCAACGCTTTTGATGCCATAACTTCATTCAATAATACGTTGCTGTCTTCGAATATATCAGGAAACTTACTGCAAGCCAGTACAATATGATTATGCATTGTTAAGGCAATCCCAACAGCGGGAAGCCACGCAGAAGCTTCACGGATAGTATTACCCACTTGATGAAGCCCATCCATACTGGATTGAGCCATCAAACGCAGGCATTGTGAGGCGGCCTCAGAACCCAATAACAATCTTTTCAATCTATCTGGTGTCAAATGTTGGTATTTCCCGCTATTCTTCCTGAGTTCTTCAACAATATTTGTCATTTTTAATTCTCCTTTGCCTATTCAAACAACCTACTGAATAAGGCCAATATCTACGCTAAGCCCATGTATTTAAGGCGCGACTGCTGCATCTGTTCAACCAAAGAATGAGATAGTTCAAGGCGAGATTCCACCGTAGAATCGGACAACAGCATCCCAGGCGCTAATTCATAACCTTCAATCAAGCGCAAATGGTTCTGCATACCCCGTTGATAGAACATTTCACGCTCTACAAACAAGTCATCAACAGATACCTGGTTCCATAACGCCAATCCTTCTTCTATACACTCAAGAGCCGATGGTTTTAGAGAATTATCATTTTCAAGCGCCAGCTTAACGATATTTGCACACACCGTCAGATGTCTTAATTCATCAGCATTCGCTCTGGCCTGTGTCTCAGCCGCCGCAATATCAAAGGGGCGCCACTTGATTTCGCTGAGTTCCGAAGTTGGCGCAAGCACGCCTTCCAAAACGACAGTAAGAATCAACACACCTGCAATATAATCATTTTTCAACACTACCCATTTGTCGAAATAGGTTCTCAATGTCTCCAACATATTGGTCATTTTTCCTCGTAAGAGGCTTTCCATCTTTCCGGCCACATTGTCGATGTCCGCAAAGCCTATTCTGACCAGATGTTCTCTGAATAATTTAGCATGCCTGCCTTCGTCAAATATCTGAGTCAGCATATAATCGAAGTTGATATTGTCAGGTGCCTTATTTGCAAGTAACAATAACGCTTTCGTTGCTTCATATTCCGAAATCGATTTAAAAGAAAGCTCCCGGATCAGAGACTCCCGTAAATCACCTGGCAAATAGGTTAATTTAGGATCATTGGCATAATGGCTTCTTTTTCTTTGTTCAACACTTATCTGTTCAGTGAACCACTCATCCAAGCCCCAATCTTTTGCCTGCATTTCTATTTCCGATGCCTGTTTAATTAGACTCATAAATAAATGCCCCTCCAAGTAAGTTATCTCTCTACAATGATTTATTTCAATGAACAGTGGGTTGTTTAAATATATTAATAGATAACTTAGGGAAATTTCCTAAAACACCACGATCCAGGCAGATATGGACAAACAGTGCAATAACGCTGTAATTGTCCTTAAAGAACCAGATCCAAAGCAAGCTAATCACACTGAGTGTGAATAAATTGTGGCAGATATTATAAATGGTATAAAAAGCTGAAGGTGGAGTTTCTTTTTTATTCAACAAACTCCAGATCCGCCCTGGGTAATAACCAATAATATCAATCAGAAAAAACAACAAAATAAATTGCCACCAATTTATATAACTTTCAAGCTGCCAGGTCAGAAATAAACTGATAAAAAACAATCCTAGAAATTCCCAACGCAGAATCTTCAATGTATTAATCATCTCTATTCTCCATTATTTCTCTTTTCATGATTGCAATAAGATCTCCTGGCTGTTTAATCCAGGCGCTGTGAGGATTACCTTTGAAAGATAAAGTTATTTCCCTAACTTCTGCGTTAGGTATAAGACTTGCTAGTACTTGAGTAGACTTTAACGGAGCCCAATTATCTCCTTTAAAACAGATATAAACAGCCTTGGATAAATTTTTATTCTCCTTACCCTTATAAGCACGGACATGATCATAATTTCCCGTACAAGCTGTTCTGGCCCAATCCCGCATTAATCCCTTAGCTTCTCTTATGCCAAAACCAATCTTTTTCCCGGGGAGATAACCATATAACGCAGTCAGAATGTTAAAAATAATGGCTGCTGTTATTATCTGTACCCTCCCCATTCCCTGCCAATTCTTATACCATACGTTCCCGGTTGCCACACAAAACAGAGAAAATGGCCTGTCAGTCGAGCAGGCAAAGAGCGTCGCAATATGCCCCCCGAGACTGTGACCAA
The DNA here is from genome assembly GCF_002968995.1 of Photorhabdus hindustanensis. NCBI lineage: Bacteria > Pseudomonadati > Pseudomonadota > Gammaproteobacteria > Enterobacterales > Morganellaceae > Photorhabdus > Photorhabdus hindustanensis. Next base: position 1,234 of record NZ_PUWT01000002.1, on the reverse strand, counting down.
AAACAATAGGAATTTTATTGCTATTTAATTCAATAGCCTTGTCTAACATTGCCGGCAGATAATCTCGCAACAGATCGGAATAATTATAGTCATTTTCTCGACTTGGTTTAGGTTGACTGTCTCCATAGCCTGGCATATCAGCAGTGACAACCTGAAAACCCTCTTTTACCAGTTGTTGTATTAAAGTTTCATATTTCCTGATTTCCACACCAATAGCAGGTAACAATATAATAACTCTGCCATCACTATCTCCCCGATAAACTTTATAATTACAGAGAAAATTACCAGCCACTTTAAAGTAATTACCGTTAATATTATTTTTCATATCTATATGCTCTCAACAACTACATCACACTCCAGTGACTGACATTGGCGATAGATCCGCCAAAAAAATTTATATTTTAAATGCGATCGGTGTCAAATAGTTGTCCATCTCGCCAAGCTACTAGTGATTTTTTAATTTGTTATTAACCAATACAAAATCCCCTTATACTTTCTTAGTAATAGGCTATAGATAAATCAAGGAACATATATTATTTTATAAATTATTTGCTGGAAAAATTATTTTACACATCAAAAAAAATTTAGTTTTAAATGTAAATCATACCATTTAAATATTAATAAATAAGTTATTAATCAATAATAAAATATCAATTTTAAATGTATTGAATCTATATGAAACAATATTGATAGAAAGCTATAACCACATAAAATCACAAACAGTTAATAGTAAGAAGAGATAATCTTAGTTTAAAGAATACATAAGAACAATGAAATTTATTGATGAATCAATTCAAAAATATATTCGAAAAATTATTTCCTAACATTACTTTAATAAGTTAATTTATATTATTTTTATCTATATTTTACATGATGATATAATTAATGTTCATTAATTATATCATTACTACTATTTAATTAATGAAATTAACCAGCCATTCTTTTCTTTTACTCAATGACTGGTTTTATATGGCGGATTCGACTAATAAGCGCAATTTTTCAGAAAGGCGGTCAGTTGCTATAGTAGGCATCTTTCCCGCCACAGGAGAATGCGCTATGGCCTATACACAACTGACCGAGACAGAAAGATATCAGATTTCCAGTTTAAAAACAGCGGGTTTTTCACAGCTTTTCATTGCTGAGTCACTTAAGCGAAGTCCGTCGACCATCAGCAGAGAATTGAAGAGAAATCAAGAAGTTCAAACCTATTGCCCTGAACAGGCTCATTTGAAGG